>JAPLSF010000326.1 GCA_026398785.1 Pseudomonadota bacterium
GGACCGGGCGCCGCAATTCAACGGCACACGGGCTGTTCCCAATACGTGGCGGGCCCGTCCCCGGTATGATGCCCGCGCCAATGAAAACCCCTCCTGCGCTGCAGCCTCTCATCGACGACGGTGTGATCGACGAAGTCATCCGGTCACTGAAAAGCGGTAAGGAGGCAACGGTCTACGTCGTGCGCTCGCGCACGGAGATGCGTTGCGCCAAGGTCTACCGGAACATGGCGCAGCGCAGCTTCCAGAAGCGCGCCCAGTACCAGGAAGGACGCAAAGTGCGAGGCAGCCGTCAGGCGCGTGCGATGAGCAAGAGCACGTCCTTCGGCCGTTCGGAACAGGAAGCCGCCTGGAAGAACGCCGAGGTGGATGCGCTGTACCAGCTGCTTGCCGCTGACGTGCGCGTTCCAAGGCCCCACGGCTATTTCGACGGCGTCCTGATCATGGAACTCGTCGCGGATGCCGACGGGAATCCGGCGCCACGCCTGGGCGAGGTCGAGCTTTCAGCGGCGACCGCCCGTGAGTACCATCGCTTCCTGATCCGACAGGTCGTGCGGATGCTGTGCGTTGGGCTCATTCACGGCGATCTTTCCGAGTTCAACGTGCTGGTGGCGCCCGACGGTCCCGTGATCATCGATCTCCCGCAGGTCGTCAACGCGGCGGGAAACAACGCTGCGCTGGCGATGCTCGAGCGCGACGTCAACAACCTGCGGTCGTCGCTCGGCCGCTTTGCGCCGGAGCTGCTGGGCACAGAGTACGCCAGGGAAATTTGGGCGCTGTTCGAGCAAGGCGAACTGCGGCCGGAGACCGAACTCACCGGTGTCTTCGCGGCCGATGAAACCGTCGTCGATCCGGACGACGTCATGCTTGTCATCGACGATGCTCGCGAAGAAGAAATCCAGCGTCGCCTGCGCCTGCTCAGCCAGCCGCTCGAGAGTCTTTAGCGGCGAACCGCCCTCTTCGTGGTTTTCAGCTCTCCCTGTCGATCCCGACCCTCTCAGAAGCGTGATGCAACCAGTTGCACGTCGGCGTGTTGCCAGGCGTCCCGCAATTGCTTCTCAACGGCCACGGCCTCGTCGGTTCGCTGCTGTTGCCGCAACGCCAGCGCGAGTCCCTTCAGCGACCACCCGTTCTGTGGATTGCGCTGCAGCTCCTCGCGATAGACTCGCTCGGCATCGGCTGGCCGGCCTGCTGCCAGCATCACGGCGCCCAGCGACTGCCGGACCGGCGAATGCCAGCCAGGCGGTTCGTCGTAGGGAATCAGGTCTTCGATGGCGACGGCTTCGGTCAGCGCTGCGATGGCGGCAGCGTCGTCGCCCAGTGCCAACGCCAGCTCGGCATTCACCGTGCGCTCCGCTATGTGCGCGGCGTGTGCCAGCGGATAGCGATCCCACACCAGCAGGGTGTCCATGAACGGATCGGCTGCCAGCTTCGCAAGCGCAGCGTACTGGCGATTCGCATCCTCCATCCGGTTCTGCCGGATCGCAGCCATCGCCTGCGCGTAGCTCCAGATCGCCGTAACGTAGGGCAGATCAGGCGCGGGATTCGGTGCTGCACGGATTTCGTCCCAGCGTCCGAAGCGGACGTTGTCGAACCACGGTGTCATCCAGTAGTGCTGCAAACCCGCGTAACCTGGTTGTCGCATGAGGTCCGGCAGGTTGACGCGTTGCGCCGTCTTGCGCGCAGCGTCCTGCGCGATCTTGCTCGCACCCTCCATGCTGGCTGCAAACCACAGGAAGTGCGGGTTGTGCGGCACGTAGCCGAGCGGATACACGCCCTTGACGTTGGGGCCGCAGGTGGCCAGGTAGTCGTTGTCGGCCGCGATGGCGGTCTGGTTGGCAACGACGGCATCGTGCCAGCGCCCGACCCTTGCGTAGATGTGCGCGGGCATGTGCACGAGGTGCCCCGAGCCCGGGATCAGCGTGCGCAGCCGATCGGCTGCGACGACGCCGCGCTGCGGATCGGCCGAGGCCTCCACCGCATGCACGTACAGGTGCAATGCTCCCGCGTGGTTCGGATTCTTCTTCATGACCGCTTCCAGCAGCGACACGACTTCCGCGGTGTTGCCCTTCGGCTGCAGCTTCTCGTCGTAGTAGTCCCACGGCTGCAGGTCCATCAGGGCCTCGGCGTGGAAGACCTTGGCGTCCAGGTCATCAGGACGCTGCGTCACGAGTACGCCCGTCGCCTTGGCGTAGGCTGCGTCGAGCGCACGCCGATCCTCCGGGGGATTTTCCGCGTACCGCGCTTCGAGCGCGTGGATGAACGCGCGCTCCCTCGCCGAGGTCCGCGGCGCAAGCGCGACGGCTCGCTGCAGGCTCTGCCATGCCTTTGGATTGTCGGCAGGATCCATCGTCGCATTCACGTGCGGGCCGAGGACCAGTGCCGCGC
This sequence comes from Pseudomonadota bacterium, assembly GCA_026398785.1. Lineage (GTDB taxonomy): Bacteria > Pseudomonadota > Gammaproteobacteria > Steroidobacterales > Steroidobacteraceae > RPQJ01. The sequence continues at coordinate 2,386 of JAPLSF010000326.1, forward strand.
CCCACCAGCACATCGCGCAATCGGGATCGAGTTGCGCCGCCTTGAGGTAAGAGCGCTCGGCGGCGTCGTGATTGAAGCCGAAGGTGAGCATCAATGCCTGGTTGAACCAGCGCTGTGCTTCCGGTTTGCGCGTTGTGATCTTGAATTCGTAAGTGCCTAGCCCGGGCAGCAGCGTCGCACCGATGGGTGCCTCGACCGGTGCGGGCGGTGATGCCGCGATCACCCTCGAGCTGTGCGTCCCGACGAAGGCCCCGGCGAGTACCGCCGACAGGAGACCGACCACTACCAGCATGCGGTTCATGGATTCCCCCTCCACTGGCCGTCCCCCCACGCACAACACGTGCGTGATCGACGGCAGGCTTGGATGGGGTTTACTCGCATGGCGAGACTCTGTCTAGAGGAGGGTTCAGCGGGCCGCCCGACTGCCTCAGAATTCGTCCTTGCCGGAGAGTTCTTTCTCGATGCGGTCGGCGCTGTACATCACGACTTCGATCACTTCGCGCAGCGCTGCGGCATCGGCGTCTGCATTTACCTGCGCCGAGAAGACGACCAGGTACTCGTCCTTGCCCTGGTTCACCTGCCAGGCGCCCAGGACCATGCGGACGTTCTCCTGCAGCAGGTGAACCGCAAGGTCGGCGGGCACAGTGCCTTTGCCTCGCGCCGCCACTGACCACACGTCACGAATCTCCAGCGGCGGCAGCGAGGTCGTTGCGGACGCGATCCACACACGCTGGCTGCGCGTCGCGTCGACTTTGTAATCGAGCCGGAAGTCGCCTTCGTCGATCAGGAAGCCGAGCTGCGCGGCTTTGAGCGCGGTCTCGACCCGTGCATCGGGCGCCGTGGCAGCCACTTGTGCTTGCGCGTGTGTCACGAAAGATGCCGAAAGCAGCAACGTCATGCCTGCCACGACGCGCAGCGAGGATCTCTGGTTCACGGCGCACCTTGCTGCGGAAAGTCAACGCGCGCCGGGCCACGATGGCGTGGTCGCACGACGACGGTGCCGGCGAGTTTGTCATGCCAGCCTTGTTTGCGCGGATCGAAGGCGACCCAGACGATGCCTGCCATCAACGGCAGCATCGAGACGTAGTAACCCAGGTAACGCACGATCAGTTGCCGGGCGCTGGGCTTGCCGCCGGTCTCGGCGTCGACGATCCGCGCGCCGATCGCGATCTTGCCGGGCGTCGCCTGCCGGTAGATCCAGAAGACCACGACCGCGATCGCGGGCAGCAGCCAGTTGATGAGGAAATCGGCCGGCCCCTGCAGCAGCGCTGCCGAGGTCCAGTAGGTGCGGCCGTAGACGAAGGTCACCAGGGGCGCGCAAACGATCAGCACCAGCACGGTATCGATCAAGGCCGCGCCCACACGCGCCCAGAACCCGACGTACTCGAGCTCAACCGCATCCGCAGGGGCTTGCAGCTGGGTGGACATCACTCCCTCGCTTCGCAGTTGACTTCGACGACCACGGCGAACCACTTGCGCCGGGCGTGGAAGACGTTCTGCTCCGTCCTGCCGGGATCGACGTTGAGGCTGGACCGGAATGGCGTCTGCGGCGAAGCGTCGTAACGCAGCCGGCAACGGATTCTCTGGTCTGTGTTGTTGGTCAGCCGGAGCACCAGCATGGTCGACTTGGCGACCGGCTCGATCTTGACGTCGAGATCGTTCAGCGTCGGGCGAATCTCGACCGTATAGGTCTGTGCCAATGCGACTGGCGCAAACAGCACGGTCAGCGCCAGCGCACGGGCGAGCCCGTTCAGGCGGCCAGGTCGGCGACCTGCTGCAACATGTACAACACGAGCGCACTCAGCATGACTTGACCGCAGACTGCCATGATCGCTTGCCTCCCTGAAGCGACCGACCGGCGCGAATCCAATGCTGATCATGCTAGGTCTCCAGATTCTGTGATTCCGGCGAATAACGGCAAGTCGTGCAGCCGTCGCGACGAAGTGAGGCGAAGCATCGAATGCTCGACGCAGTCTATTCCTGCCCACGCTTGCGACCGGGCTGCACCGCGACGATCGTCACGCTCGAGTCGAGCGGATCGAACAGGATCCGCGCCTCGCTGCGTTCGAGTTGCCGCAGCACTTGTGCAACCTTCTGCTCGTGCGAAAACGTGCGATCACCGTAGTCCGTGCCCTCGCGCAGGATGAAGTTGTCGATCACGCCTTGCAGCGCAGCGGCGGACAACTCAGTGTATGGCACGGCGACCGGCTCGGGTCGCTCTTGCGGGTCTTCCCAGCTGTCGCTCATTGCATCAGACCCTGCGCGAGGAATCCACCGGGTCGTATGCGCCCTGCCCCCAACGCTCGCGCAGCACGAATTTCTGGATCTTGCCCGAACCCGTCAGCGGAAACTCGGGCAGGAACACCCAGTACCGCGGCGTCTTGGGGGCGGCCAGCCTTTGCCGCACGTGTTGGCGCAAGACTTCGATGTCCGGCTTGACGTCACCCGAGACGCGGATGAAGGCCACCAGTTCCTCGCCCATGCGCGGGTCGGGCACGCCGATCACGGCCACCTCGGTGACGCTCGGATGCTCGATCAGTGCCGATTCGATTTCGGCCGGGAACATGTTCTCGCCACCGCGGATCACCATGTCCTTGAGCCGGCCGGTCACCCGGCAATAGCCGCGCGCATCCATCGCGCCGAGGTCACCTGTGTGCAGCCAGCCATCCTGATCCACGGTGGTAGCCGTCGCTTCCGGCTTGTCGAAGTATTCCTGCATGACCATGTAGCCACGGGTGCAGATCTCCCCGATGGCGCCGAGCGGCACGGGTTCACCGGTCATCGGATCCGCAATCTTGACCGCGCATTGCGGCATCGGCTGGCCCACGGTATTCGCTTTTTCTTCCATCGCGTCGTCGAGCCGCGTCATCGTGATCAGCGGGCAGGCTTCGGTCTGGCCGTACACGATGGAGAACGTCACGCCGAGCTTCGCCTCGATGGCACGGACGATTTCGGGTGGCACGCTGGCGCCGCCGGCAACGGCGACCCGCAGGCTGGACAGGTCGCGCCGCAAGAAATCCGGGTGTTCCATCATCGCGATCATCATCGTGGGCACGCCGAGCATGGCAGCGCACCGCTCTTGCTCGATCAGTTCGAGCAGCCAGGCCGGATCGAACGCCGGCAGGAAAGCGTGCGTGGCGCGCGCCTGGATTGTGCCAAGCGTCGCCATCACGCAACCCGCCGTGTGAAAGAACGGCATCGCGTGGCCATAGACCTCGCCTTCCTGCAGCCGGATCAGCTGCGCGTAGTAGCGTGAGTTATTGGTCAGGCCGCGGTGGTTGAGGAGCGCCCCCTTCGGGTTCCCGGTCGTGCCGGAGGTGTACTGGATCTGTGCGGGGTGATCCGGCGTGACCTCGGGCAACTCGATGTCTGCGGTGGCGGAGTCGAGGAATGTCTCCCACTCCTCGATCACGAAGGCGTGACGCAACTGCGGCAGGCCGGGGCGCGTTTGGTCGACCCAGCGCTCCAGCGGGTTGCCGCGGAACTGCCGCGTGTGAAACACGCCGACCGAGCGCGACTGCCGCAGCACGTACTCGAGTTCTCTAACCCGGTAAGCCGGATTGACCGTGACCAGCACGAGTCCCGCCAGTCCCGCTCCCAGTTCGAGCAGCAGCCATTCGGCCGAGTTCGGCGCATACACGGCGATGTGCTCGCCGGGCTCGAAATGGGTCAGCAGCGCTCGGGCCGCGCGCTCCGCATCCCGCAGCAGTTCTGCGTAGTTCCACGTGCGACGTTCGCCCGGGAGCGCACCCCACGCCGCCACGGCAGCGGTCGAACCGGCCTTTGCGGTTGCTTCCCGCAAGACAGATCCGACCGTCGATTCCCGCACGGGATCGTCCGTCGATCCCTGGTAAAGGGAAGCCCCGGCTGCCGCCTCCATTCCGTCTCCCCCTGCTGATTGCTTGCCGCCGGCCTGCGCTGGCCACGCCGCTGTTCAACTCGCCATCAACGTCGGTCCGCCCTTGGCCTCCGCCCGCTGATACGCCGGTCGCGCACGCATGCGCTTGTGGTACGCATCGATGTGCGGGTACTTGCCGCCCGCGGCCGAGCGCGCCAGCAGCGCTTCGATCCCGAAGCTCATCTGGAAGTCCGCCATGCTGAGGTCGTTGCCCGCGAACCACGTGTTCTGCGCGAGATGACCCTCGATGAAGTTGAGCGAGTTCTGCAGGTTGGGATCGATCAGCGTCGACTGCACCTTGTCGCACAGGCTGCGCGCGATGGGCTTCGCGAAAAACGGCATCGGTCGCGTGGGGATGGTGCTGAACACGAGCTTCATCACCAGCCAGTTCATGAGCGAGCCTTCGGCGTAATGCATCCAGTACTTGGCCTGCCAGTACGCGGGCGTTCCCGCTGCAGGCGCCAGGTGCGCGAGTTCGCCCGTGCCGAGGTACCCGAATTTCTCGACGATGTACTCGATGATGACGGCGGATTCCGCGATCACGAGGCCGTCGTCGGTCACCACCGGTGACTTGCCGAGTGGATGAATCGCCTTGAGTTCCGGCGGCGCCAGGCGCGTGACTTTATCGCGCTGGTAGACCTTGAGCTGGTACGGAGCGCCGAGTTCCTCGAGCAACCAGAGGATGCGCTGTGAGCGCGACGTTTCGAGGTGGTGAACGGTCAGCATCGGCCCTGCCCCGCTCACTTGACCAGCCTGATCACGCCGCACGCTTCGCGCGTACCGCCCGCACAGCCCTTCTTGAGCTCCGACTCCTCGTCGCAATACGTGTCGGGTTGCGTGTGCACGACGATCGCGCTGCCGTCCGCATCGAAAAGGCTCAATCGACCGGGTGCCAGCGTGACGCGGTTGGTCGTGTGCCTGAACGTGCCGACGCCATTCTTGACGTCGAGGTTGATCAGGTCACCCATGTGAAACGGGTGATTGATGTCCGTCGCCGGGATCGTGTCCAGCGCCGAATCGGGCCGCGACTGTCCCGCGGGACCCGGATCGTGATGCCCACCGGCCGCGGAGCACGGCACACAGGCCCCGACCTCGTGGATATGCACGGCGTGCTTGCCATCGGGCAGGCCCTTCACCTTGAGTTCGACCGTCACTTCCTTTACGCCCTCGGGCGTCACCTGTTCCTTGAGCCTGGCCGTGCCGGTGATCGCGGCGTCGGTGCAGCCCTTCAGGTCGGCGATGGCAGCGAGGCCGTCGGCCGCGGCGATGGCAGGCAGAATGATGAGGCTCGCGAGGATCAATTTGCTGGTTGGATGCACTGCAGGCTCCTTGTGTCCGTTGCTGCGTCGTTCAGTGATAGACCACCGCGATGTGCGGTACGGTCGTCACGTTCGGTTGCTTGAGCAGGAAAGTCCGCAGAAACGTCGTCAGCTGCCTTTCGCAGAGTGCCATGATGGCTGGATCGGACGCCAACTGCTCACCCCGTGCCTGCGCGCGTTTCGATGCCTCCGCGTACAGCTTCAGTGCCGCGGCCTTCTCGTCGGTCAGCAGGCCGCCGGAGAGCACCTTGTACTTCAGGTTGGTCACGGCGGGTGTCGCGACCAGTCGCGGCTTGCCGACCGTGATCTGGATGCCGCCCGGGCCGGACGTCACGTCGTACCGGTTGGGCGACAGGTCGAAGCCGAAGGAATACTCGACCGAGTACCAGATCGCGATCATGCCCGTCGAATGGAACCCGAGCACCGACTGGTCGATGACCTGAGTCACGGCATTCGGCTGGCTGACCGTGGCAGCCAGGAACTTCTGCTGCGCGCTGAGTTGCTTCTTGCCCTCCTGCAGGTAACGCACGTACGTGGTCGACCCGAGCAGCGTTCGCTCGCTTTCGGTCAGGGAATCCTGCAACAGGCTGACCCGCTCGTTGGCGGAACGTACCTGGCCCTGCATGATGAAGAACGTCACGGCGGCCGCGATCGCGGCTGCTCCGACCAGCCAGGGGGTACTTACGGGACGTGTCATGCGGGTCTCCCTCACGCGACGTTGCTGCTGAGCCGATCCGGCCGCCAGCCAATATAGCGGTTCAGGGCCGGTTGCGGCCCAGCTTGTCGTGGCTGCTGACCCAGTCGCCGGCCAGCACGGCTGATCCCAGTGAGACGTCCCCGGCCAGCACGACGGCTGCCACGATTTCCGCCAGCCGGTCGGCCTTGCCGGCGCCGTAACAGCCGAGCATCTCCAGGCATTCGCGCTGGGTGCCAAGGCCCGTGCCTCCGCCATAGCTCGCGACGATCAGGGACGGCAGCGTGACCGACCAGTAATAGTCGCCGTTTTCCAGCAACTGCGCGTAGGTGATGCCGGCGTGCGACTCGGCGACGTTGGCCACGTCCTGGCCGGTCGCGATGAACATCGCCGCAATGCCGTTGGCGGCATGCGGGCCGTTATTGGCCGAGCCGGCCATGAACGAACCCGCCTGGCTGATCTGTCGCGAGCGGAGCAGCGTCTTCGCTTCGACACGCATCAGTCGTTGCAGCGTCTCGTTGCGGATCGTCACTTCCGCGATCACGCGTCGGCCGCGCGTGCGCAGCGTGTTGATGGTCGAGTGCTTCTTGTCGGTATCGATCGAGCCCGAGAGGATGTAGCTCGGGTGCAGCGGGTGCTGGGCCTTGATCCATTCGCACGCGGCCAGCGTCGCCTTGCCCGTCATGTTCTGGCCGGCTGCATCGCCCGTCGTGTAGTTGCAACGCGTATACAGCAGGTTGCCGACGGCGTACTGCTCGATGTCGGTCAGCTTGCCGATCCGGGTCGTGGCTGCGGCAGCCGCGCGAATGGCGTCGAAATGATCGATTAGCCACTGCCCGAAGTCGCGCGCCTCACGCGCACTGGCGAATTCGAAGACCGGTGCGCGCTGCATCGAGCGCTTGACCACCGTGACGGTCACCCCGCCGCTTTCGCTGAGCAACCGCATGCCACGGCTGTAACTCGCTACCAGCGTGCCTTCTGTGGTGGCAAGCGGGATGTAGAAGTCTCCCGACGCCTGTTCGCCGTTGATCCGCAACGGTCCGGCCAGGCCGATCGGCACCTGCGCCACACCGAGATAGTTCTCGATATTGCCGGCGACCTGCGCCGGGTCGACGGTGAACGAACCGACGTGTTGCAACGACGTTCCGGTGCGGCCGGTCACGAACTCCCGCCGTTGCTGCGCCATCTCCGCCGTGTAATCGTTGGCGGGATCGCGGGGTATCGGAATGCGGTCGTTCACGCTCCCTCCTCGGCACGTCGGCGCGAACGCTCGATGCCGCTCAGAACCAGTTGAAGTTGAAGCTGATGCTCACCCGCTCGGCATGCACGGGGTTCGGCGGCACTTCGTGCCGCAGCCAGCTCTCGAACAGCAGCACGATGCCGGCCGCAACGGGCATGGTCACCCACGGCTGGTTCTCGGGCTTTGCGCTCCCCGCACGGGGCGGCGCTGCCATGTAACGATCGAGGCGCGGATCCTCGAGTTTCAGGCCAGGCACGCCCTTGGGCGTGCGCACGTAGTAGGTCCCGCTGATGGTCGAGAGCGGATGCAGGTGCAAGCCGTGCTTGACGCCGCGGGGCATCATGTTGATCCAGCAGTCCGTCATCGACAGTTCACGGCCTTCGAGGTCGAACTCCAGCGTGCGGGCGTAGGCCAGCACGTGCCGCTGCAGCTTCCTGCCGAGCAGCGCAAACGTCGGCGACAGCGTGTGCATCCGGTTCAGCGAGCCGTAGGAGGTGTAGCCGCCCGGATACCGCCCCTTTGACCATGCGCGCCCGGCCACGTCGTCTGCGCGGTATTGCTCGCACTCACGCAGCAGGCGGGTGTTGAACGCTTCCCAGCCGGTCGCCTGCAGCTTCGCGGTGTAGACGCGCGTCGGGAACAACGAAAGGACAGTCATCTTCGGCCTCGCCGGGTGCGCTCAGTACACGAAAGGCAGGAGTGCCCGTGTGCGTTGCGCATAGTTGCTGTAGGCGTCGCCGAGTGCCGCCTGCAACGCGGCCTCCTCAACCTTGATCCGCTGCAGGAAGGCGAACGTGATCGGACCGGCGACCGCCAGCAAGGCAACCCAGTTGCCGAGGCAGATCCCGTACCCGACAAAGGCGACGATGACGCCGGTGTAGGCGGGATGCCGCACGAATCGGTACGGCCCGGTATCGACGACGTGATGGTCCGCTGCGATCGCAACGTCGACGGTGAAGAAGCGGCCGAGGTGCACGATGGCCCACCAGCGCAGGGCCAGCCCCATCACGAACAACGCGAGGCCGAGTGGATACAGGAATTCGAGCACGCGGGACCCGGCTTGCGGCAGCAGGATGGCCGCGATCACCGCGACGGCAACGCTCACCAGGATGGTGACCCACAGCATGCGCAGCGTGCGGTCGTCGGCCTGTCGTGCCGTGCCCTGTGAGCGCTTGAAGATCGACAGTGCGAGTTCGGAGCAGCCGAACGCAATGCCGAGCAGGTCCGGCCCGGGGAGCTTCACCAGTCAGTCCTCGATCGCCTGGCGGCGGCGTCCGGGCAGGGGGTCGTCCTCTTCGGGCAGCGTCCGCTGCAGGACTTCGAGCACAGCATGTGCGGCGCGATACCGGTATTCGTAGCGATGATCGAGCGGCGCGGGTCGTGCGCGCAGGTACAGTTCGAGTGCCTCGCCCACCACCTCGGCTTCGAGTTCGGGCAGCAGCAGCTTGATGGGTTCGTTGGGCATTCGCGTACCGCGTGCGGTGATCAGGGCGCAGCCACGGCCGTGGCAGTCGGCTCGCCTTGCGGTATGTCGAATTCGCCTTTGGATGTGAAGCGCTGTGTGCCGAATATCGATGCGCCGTTCAGCTTGCCGGTCATCGAATAGCTGACCTTGTCGACGGGTTTGCCGTCGAGCATGCCGAGCACCTGGCGCGCCATGCGCATCAACGAGACCGTGACCGGCACGGCAACGACCGCTTCACCGAAACTCGGCACAGTGCCCGCCTGATCGCTCACGCCACTCGCAAAATCGCGGCCCATGACGTCGAGGTTGAGCGACACGCCGTTGAATTCGATTGGTGTGTCGTTCGGGTTCTGTACGCGCAACTTTACCAGCAGGCGCAGCTCCATGCCCTCGCCTGGTATCGACTCGATTCCTGCCACGCTGACTTGCAGCGGATCGTGGCTGGGCATCGACGCGCACGCTGACAACACCAGTGTGGCAAGCAGCAGCCATGTCCGGACCAGCCGGTGTGATCGAAACAACATCTGGCATTGCCTCCCTGTTGCAGTGGTCGTGCCGAATTACACGCGCACCAGCGACTTGAATCCGCCCCAGAACATGCGCTTGCCGTCGAACGGTGTGTTCTTTGGATCCATCATCGACTTGAGCCGAGGGTCCGCCATGACCGCCTTGTTGATGCGGTCGCGGTCGCGACGCGACTTGTAGACGATGTAGGAAAACACCACCACTTCGCCCGGCGTGAGCTTGACGCTGCGAGGGAACGACGTGCGCTTGCCCACCGTCACGTCATCGGCGACGCATTCGTGGTAGTCGATCGCACCGTGCTCGCGCCAGACCTTGCCCGCCTTGCGTGCCATCGTGCGGTAGGCAGCGAGTTTGCCCTTGGGTACGGGAACGACGAAGCCATCGACGTAGGCCATTGCAAACCCTCCTCAGTGACGTTGCGGTCAGTGCCGAGTGTAGCGCGTCACCAGTCCGTGCAGGAACCGGCGCGCGTCGAGCAGCGTCGCGAGGTCTTCGCAAAACCGATTCTTCGTGTTTCGCATTAATCGTCGTTTCTATTGTCAGTCGAGCAGTCTTTGACGCAGGCGCTCGAGCATGGCGGGTTCGAGCGCCAGTTCGTCCAGCAGGTACCGGCGCACGGAGCCGTGGCGCGCTTCGATGGCACCGAGGCTTGCCAGGATGTATTCGGGGCGTGCGGCCAACATCGCGTCCTGTGCAATGACCGACAACGCCAGGAGGGGCTCGACCGTCGCCGCGAGACCCGCACCCGTGCCATCGCGACCGAGCAATTGGGCGCGCAGGTCCACGGCCGTGTTGGTCAGTGTGTAGTCCTCGACGACGGCTTCGCGGCGCACGCCGAGTGACTCGAGAACCAGGGCCAGGGCAACGCCGGTGCGATCCTTGCCCGCCGTGCAATGGACGATCACAGCACCCTGCCCCGCGTGTTCAAGGGCCGTAAAGACGCCGGCGAGCCTGGGTTGCAGGCCGAACGGCAGCCGCTCGTACATCGCCAGCATTGCCGCGTGCACGCTGGCAACGTCGTTCGAACGGGCGAAGGCCGGATCGCGGATCGGCGAAGATTCCTGCTCGCTGTCCCACTCGAAACGACGGACCTCGACACCGAAGGATGGGTTTGGATGCAGGGCACGTTCCGCGGTGCGGCGCAGGTCGCAGACCGCTCGCACGCCCAGTGCCTGCACCTGTGCAGCCGCGGCCGGCGACAGGCGAGCCATCAGTCCGGATCGGTAGAGCCGACCCCAGCGCACGCACGCGCCGTCGGTGGTCTCGTAGCCACCGCAATCGCGAAAGTTACAGCCACCCTCGAGGGGCAGCACGCGTGCAGGAGTCATCCGCCGATGATCACACGCGGCGTGCGGCGTTGCCACCGCGCCGGTGGACTACAATGGGCACGCCGCGAACAGGGATGTCTTATCTGCCCGACGGAGCACTTGCCCGCATGAAGAATCATTTTCTTGTGACGCTCGCCGCACTGGTCTTCCTGCCGGCAGGACCCGCCCATGCCCAGCAGTCGTCCACGGACAGGGCCGACGATTCCGTGATCGCGGCGACCATCAAGGCGGGCCTGCTCGACAACAGGAACACCAGCGGGACGCGGATCAATGTCGACAGCTACCAGGGCGTGGTGCAGCTGAGCGGCTTCGCGCGCTCGGAAGGTGAAAAGACCACGGCGACCAAGGTCGCCGAGAGCGTGACGGGGGTGAAGCAAGTGGTCAACAGTGTCGTGGTGGCGCCGGCTACTTCGATGGGCACCAGGCTCGACGACAGCCTCGTCACGGGCAAGGTCAAGGCAGCGCTGATGGATGCGGCCGATGTCAAGAGCCTGCAGATCAATGTCGAGACCCACGACGGCGTCACGCAGCTCGCGGGTTTCGTGGCGTCCGCGGCGATGAAGGACAAGGCAGGTCGAATCACGGCGGGTATCGACGGCGTCAAGCGCGTCGACAACGTGCTCGTGGTCAGGCCTCGCTGACGTTCGCGCTGGCCACCGTCGGGACGGTCGTCCAGTAGGCATACATGTGCATGCGACCGGTGCGCACGTCGCACATGGCGCGTTTCGATTGCCCCTGCTCCACCCATTGCTTGATGTTCACGCGTGCCGGCAGCTGCACGGGCGTCAGGAACTGCGTTTCGAGCCGCGCATCGGGCGGCGGGACGTCGATGGGACGTTCGGCCAGGCTGCGGGCAAGCGTCCACATGCCGTGAGAAATCGCGCCACGCAAACCGAAAAAACGTGCAGCCCGGTCGCTCAGGTGAATTGGATTGTAGTCACCCGCAACGCGCGCGTATTTCCAGACGCGACTCTGGTCCACCGCCAGCTCCGTGAGTACCTGGGCGTCCTTCGGGGCTTTCGGCGGCCGTGGGGGCCGCCCGCCCGTTCGCTGTGCGGATTCGGGCCAGCGCGACAGGAATACGCAGGTTTCCCGCCACACGGTCTGCCCGGCCCGCAGGATGTCCGTCACCATGTCGAAGGTGAGACCGGCATCTGTCTTGCGGTAATTGCGGGCCGCGACCACGACGTTCAGGGTCATGCCCGCTTCCAGCGCCCGGGGCTGAGCGATCGTGTTGGTAACGTGAATCAGGCCCATTGGACGCAGCGGAAACGACGAGTGCCCCATGATCCGCAGGTGCAACGGCATGGCGAGCATGTGCGGGAAAGTGATCGGCACGTAACCGTTGCGCACGTCCGACGCGTCGAACGCGCAGACCGCGGCGTACTTCGCCACGGCCTGCGGCTCGATCAGCACCTGGTCGAGCCGCACCTCGAACTCGGGCGGCTCCTGCAGCGCAAGGATGTCCGGGCGGCGTGTCAGCAAGACGCGCGGATAACTTCCCAGTACGGAAGGCTGCCTTGACAGCTTGAGGTGAATGGTCCGCGTCGTCACCTCAGGGCTGGACCTGGTTGATGACTACGTCCAGGTTCTCGGCTCCGCCTTTCTTCTGCACCGCGCGGCCGATGAGGTCGCCACTGACGGTGACTGCCGTGCCGCCGTAGGCGACACGAGCGACGATCTCGACGTCGTTGACCGACGACAGGTCGCGTCCCGCGATCATCGTGTTGGCATCGCTCAGGACCACCACAGCGGGCAGGTCGTCCGTCGTGATGCGCGTCGCCGCAATCGGCGGACCCGGAATGCCGGGCTCGCGGGCAGCGACGAACAGGGTGGCACCTGGCTTCACCTTGCCGGCGAGCGACGGGTCGACCTTCACGCTGACGCGAATCGTGCGTCCCGTGGGGGCGACGTCGCCGCCCATGCCGCCGCTCATGGGCCCGGCGCCCATGCCACCGCCTGCAGCCGCCATGGCCGGACCAGCAGCACCCGCGCCTGCAGGAACGTCAACGCCGAGTTCCTTGAGCTGGGCCGTGATCACATCACGAATTTCCGGGGGCGGGTTGCCCTCGAGGAGCTTCGTCCAGTTCTTCTTCGCGGTCTCAATGTCTCCCGCACGAACGGCGATGACCCCCTGGTACCAGAGGGCCTTCTGGTTGCCGGCATCTGCCGCGAGCGCGTCGTCGATGATCGCCTTGGCACGCGGCTGCACCGCCGGGTCATCCGTCAGGACGAGCGCCTCCGCGAGGTCGAGTTGCAGTTCGATGTCCTTCTGCGGCGCGAGCGCGTTGGCCTTCTCGTATGCCTCAGCAGCCTTCGCGGCGTTGCCACCCACCAGGTACGTGCGACCGAGCATGCGCCAGCCTTCGCGATCGTTCGGGTCCTTCGCCAGCCGCGCTTCGAGCGAGGCCGTCACCTCATTCATCGCTCCACCTGCGCCCATCTCGCCGTGGCCCGCGGGCACCGCTGCGGCCGACATCGGGTTGTCCCAGGGGAAGTTATTCAGATTTACGTACAGGCCGATGGCGCCAAGGCTCACGGCGACTGCCAGCGCGAATGCAAGCGGCGCGGCTTTGGGTGGGGCTGGCTCGCCCTTGATGGCGGTCGGCTGCGGTCGCAGCAGCGGGTACACCACGAGCGCAATGGCCACGATCACCATCAGCGCGGCGATGACGAGGAATGCAGACGACATCACGTTTGTCCAGCCTCCGGGCCGTCCGTATCCGCCTGCGCTGCCTGCTTGCGGATGATGCGGAGCCCTAAGAACGTTCCAAGGAGCAGCAGCAGCACGGGGGCTGCCCAGAGCAGGTAGTTGATCGGCGTCATGCGCGGCTTGTAGAGCACGAAATCGCCGTAACGATCGACCATGAAGGTGCGGATCTCGTCGTCGGTCTTGCCGGCGGCGATCATCTCGCGGACTTCGCGACGCAGGTCCTGGGCCAGCGTGGCATTCGAGTCCGCGATGGTCTGGTTCTGGCAGACGAGGCAACGCAACTCGCGGCCGATCTGCTCGTAACGCGTCTGCAGTGCCGGGTCGTCGAAAGCGCGCTCGGTGTCGATGGCAAGCGCCGGGACTGCGAACGCGACCAGCAGCGCCACCAGCACGGCGCGGGCGAAGCGCGAAAAATGCAGCAAAGTCATATCGTTCATCCCCCGGTCGGCGCGTTGCCGGCGTTGGCTGCCTGGATACGCGGCAGGAACTCCTTGGTCCAGACTTCCATGGTCATGGGGGCAATGTGCTTGAACAGCACCTTGCCGTCCGGTCCGATCAGGAAGGTTTCGGGGGCGCCGTAGACACCCCAGTCGATCGCCACGCGACCTTCAGGATCGGAGGCGACAGCTGCGTAGGGATTGCCCAGCGCGCGCAGCCATTCCTGTGCCGCGGCGCTGTCGTCCTTCCAGTCCAGTCCGATCAGCGGTACCGCGTTGGTTTTCGCGATCGCCATCAGCGTCGCGTGTTCCTGGCGACAACCTCCACACCAGGTGCCCCAGACATTCAGCACCCAGCTCTTGCCGGCCAGTTCCTTCGAGGCGACCGGATAGTTCGGGTCCTGCAGGCTCGGCAGCGTGAACTCCGGCGCCTGCTTGCCGATCAGCGGCGATGGCACGTAGGACGGGTCACGTTGCAGGCCCACGAACAGGAACACGCCGAGCAGCACTGCCAGTGCGAGTGGTACGCCGAACTTGAGCATTTCGAGTACGCCCCGGAAAGTTAGGTGGCTTTCGCCGCTTGGCCCAGGCCGACTTTCTCGTCGGCCTCGGACTTGCGCGTGCGATAGCGGCGATCGGTGATCGCGATGAAGCCGCCAATGGCCATCACCAGTGCCCCGAACCAGATAAAGCGGACCATCGGCTTGTACTGCACGCGCACGCTCCAGGCGCTGGCGCCCAGGTCGTCACCCATGGCGACGAACAGGTCGCGGTTCCAGTTCACTGCGATGCCGGCTTCAGTCATCGGCATGGTGCGCACGCGGTAAACGCGCTTCTGCGGATTGAGCTTGGCGATGAGCTTGTCGCCTTCGGTGATCGTGAAGTGCGCCTGCGTCGCGTCGTAATTGGGGCCTGCCACCTGCTCGAGGCCGTCGAAGCTGAACTTGTAGCCCTGCAGTTCGACGGACTCGCCCGGCTTGAGCGCGATGTCCTTCTCGACGCGATAGGTTTGCACGACGGTGACACCAATGCAGAACATCGCGACGCCGATGTGCGCGACGGTCATGCCGAGCACGCCCCGCGACAGCGACTGCTGCTTGCGCAGGCGCTGGAACGGCTCGTACAGCGACGACAGGATCACCCAGAACGCCGCCGTGAGGCCAACCGACGCCATGAAGTTGAAGCCGCCATAAGCGAGAATGGGAATGGCCACGCCCGCGACGGTCGCGATGGCGAGCATGGTGGCCAGCGCCTTCTTCTTCTCTTCGAGCTTGGCGTGCTTCCAGGCCGCGTGCATGCCGACCGCGAGCAGCGCCATCAGTGGCAGCGTCGGGATCAGGAACACGACGTTGAAGTAGGGCGGGCCGACCGAGATCTTGCCCAGGTTGAGCGCGTCGAGGAACAGCGGGTACAGCGTGCCGATCAGGATCAGCGCCGCGGTCACGAGCAGCAGCATGTTGTTGAAGAGCAGGAACGACTCGCGCGAGACCACGTCGAAGCTGCCCTTGGCGCGCAGCCCGGGACCGCGCCAGGCGTAGAGCGCCAGCGAGCCGCCGACGCAGAGGCCGAGGAAAGCGAGGATGAAGATGCCGCGGCTCGGGTCGCTCGCGAATGCGTGCACCGACACCAGCACGCCCGAGCGCACCAGGAACGTGCCGAGCAGGCTCAGCGAGAAGGCGATGATGGCGAGCAGCAGCGTCCAGCTCTTGAAGAGTCCGCGCTTCTCGGTGACTGCCAGCGAATGGATCAGCGCCGTGCCGACGAGCCAGGGCATGAACGAGGCGTTCTCGACCGGGTCCCAGAACCACCAGCCGCCCCAGCCGAGTTCGTAGTAAGCCCACCAGCTGCCGAGCGCGATGCCGCAGGTGAGCAGCATCCAGGCGACGGTCGTCCACGGACGGGTCCAGCGCGCCCATTTCTCGTCGAGCTTGCCTTCGAGCAGCGCCGCGACCGCGAACGCGAACGCCACCGAGAAGCCGACGTAGCCGAGATACAACATCGGCGGATGCACGGCGAGCGCGAAATCCTGCAACAGCGGATTCAAATCCTGTCCGTCCTGCGCGGCTGGCACCAGGCGCTCGAACGGGTTCGAGGTGAACAGGATGAATCCCTGGAAACCGATGCTGACGAAGCCGAGCACGCCGAGCACGCGCGCGGCGAACGCTTCCGGCAGGTTCTTGCTGAACATTGCGACGGCGACCGACCATGACGACAGCGCGAGGGCCCAGAGCAGCAGCGAGCCTTCATGCGCGCCCCACACCGCGGAGAAGCGGTAGAACACCGGCAGCGCCGAATTGGAGTTGTTGGCGACGTAGAGGACCGAAAAGTCGTTCTTGTAGAACGCCCAGGCCAGTACTGCGAACGACAGCGCAACGAACACGAACTGTCCGGCCACCATCGGCCGGGCTGCAGCCATCCAGCGTCGGTTCCCCAGCGCGGGTCCGGCCAGGCCGAAGAAGGCCTGTGCGCAGGACAACAGCAGCGCGAGGATCAGCGCAAACAAACCAAGTTCGACGACCATGCGATGGATGCTCCGATGCGGGACTAGTGTCGGTCGGTGGTGATCAAGTGCTGCCGGGAGCCGGCGTGGCGGCGGCAGTCGCAGGCGCACCGGTCGCTGAATTCGCAGCGTCCATGTGCGGCTTCAGGCTGTCTGCCACTTCGGGCGGCATGTAGTTCTCGTCGTGCTTGGCCAGCACTTCTTCGGCGACGAAGCGGTTGCCGTCCATCTTGCCGCGCGCGATGACGCCCTGCCCCTCGCGGAACAGGTCGGGCAGCACGCCCGTGTAGCTCACTGGAACCGTCTGCCGATAGTCGGTGAGGATGAAGGTGACTTCCATGCTGCCAGGCTGGCGCTTGAGGCTGCCGTTCTCGACCAGGCCGCCGACCCGGATCGCCCTGGATGCCGGCGCTTCGCCGGCGTGCACCTGCGTGGGGCTGTAGTAATAGAGCAGGTTCTGGTTGAAAGCCTTCAATGCAAAGGCGGTGGCGATCCCGACGCCGGCCACAATGGCAACGACGGTGACCATGCGCTTCTGTCGCGGTGTCATGACGATCTCTCCAGGGCAAGTTCATTGCGCCGCTTGGCGGCGGTCTGGGCTTCGGCTTCCGAGCGGCGAGCCGCCCACCAGTTCCACAGCAGGATCAGGGCCGTCAGGCCGTAGGAGGTCCACACGTAGCCCGCGTAACCTCCCATCTCAAAAAACTTCTGTAAGTCCATGATTAAGCTGCTTCTTTAAGCCAGTTTGCGTTGCGTTCTCGGCGCAGGATCTCGCCCCGCAGACGGCGGGACACGGCCCAGCCGAAGTACAGCTGGAAGCCGGCGATCATGATGAACAACGGGATCAGCATAGCGAGGTCGATCGACGGTTTGTCGAACTTGGTCACGCTTGCCGGCTGGTGCAGCGTAGACCACCAGTTCACCGAGTAGTGAATGATCGGCACGTTGATGACGCCGACCAGCGCCAGCACGGCGCTTGCCCGGTCGGCCCGCTGGGGGTCGTCGAACGAGGCCCGCAGCGCCATGTAGCCAAGGTACAGGAACAACAGCAGCAGTTCCGAGGTGAGCCGGGCATCCCAGACCCACCAGGTGCCCCACATCGGCTTGCCCCAGATCGAGCCGGTCGCCAATGCCAGGAACGTGAAAGAGGCGCCGATCGGCGCGCATGCCGCCGCGGCCGCGTGCGCCAGCTTGATCCGCCAGACCAGGCCGACGCCGGCCGCCACCGCCATCACGACGTACGCGAACATCGACATCCAGGCGCTCGGCGCGTGGACATACAGGATGCGAAAGCCATCGCCTTGCTGGTAATCAGCAGGCGCCTTGACCAGTCCCCACCAGGTGGCAAGGAGAATCAATGCCAGCGAAGCCCAGCCGAACCACGGGGCGATCGTGCCCAGGATGCGGTAGGCGTGCGGCGGCGATGCGAGCTTATGGAACCAGGTCCACGACATGTTGTTCCTCTTGACCGGCCAGCGTGCGTTGCGTTCAGTGGATTGCGTCAAATACCTGTCAATTCTCGACGCTGATACGGATCGCCGCAGACATTGCGATCGGTCCGAGACTCAACGCCATGAAAAAGATCGCCGCCAGCAGCTGCAGTGGACCGGCCGGGGAATCCCCGTCCATCTGCATGGCAACCGCGCGGGAACCGAAGATCAACAGCGGCATGGCAAGCGGCAGCACCAGTAGCGACAGCAGCACGCTGCCCCTGCGCACGCCCACGGTGAGCGCCGCGCCGATGCCGCCCAGGATACTGAGCGTCCCGGTGCCGAGCAGCAACGAAGACATCAGCACACCCCAGGCGCTGGTCGGCAAGCCGAGGCCCGTGCCGACGATCGGCGACATGATCACCAGCGGCAGGCCCGTCAGCACCCAGTGGGCAGCGACTTTGGCCAGCAGAAGATACCCGAGGGGCTGACCGGAAAGTACCCATTGTTCCGTCGTGCCGTCTTCGACGTCGGCCCGGAACAGTGCTTCGAGTGCGAGCAGCGAGGCCAGCAGCGCCGCCACCCAGACCACGCCACCGCCGATCTCCCGCAGCGCCGAAAGGTCCGGCGTGGTGGCGAGCGGGAACATCGTCGTGACGACGACGTAGAAGATGAGTGGTTGTGCCACTTCATCCCAGCGGCGCCAGGCCAGCGTCATGTCGCGCTGGAAGACGAGCTTGGCGGCAGCGAGCGTCGGGGTGCGCGCGGCGGTCATGGCTCGAGTTCCAGGCGTCGCAGGCACGGCGCGTCGTCGAGCAGCCGCTGGTGGGCCGCTGCAATGGCCAGGTCGACGATCAGCTCCTCGACCAGTTGGATGCCGGCGATGTCGAGGTTGGTGACCGGCTCGTCAAGAATCCAGAGGGCCGCATCCGCAAGCAGCAGGCGCGCCAACGCCAGTCGGCGCTTCTGGCCAGCCGACAGCGAGCGAGCCGGCAGGTCGCCCCGGGACAGGATGCCGACGCGGTCCAGGGTCGAATCGATGGTCTCCGCCGTGAGCGTCGTGCGCAGGCCAGCAAGGAACCTCAGGTTCTCGCGGGCCGTCAGGTCGCCCTTCAGGGAATTGAGGTGGCCGAGGTGGCCCAGCTCGAAATTGAATTCGTCGCGGCGGCCGCGAATCGACTGACCGCGCCACAACAGCTCACCGGTTTCAGCGGGCAGCAGGCCGCAGATCACGCGCAACAGCGTGGTCTTGCC
>JAPLSF010000158.1 GCA_026398785.1 Pseudomonadota bacterium
GAAACCGCGCTGATCAAGCGGCCGATGGTGGTCGCGTATCGCCTCGCGCCGCTCACGGCGTGGCTGATGCGCAGCATGAAGCTGATGAAGGCGGATTACTTCGCGCAGCCGAACCTGCTGGCGGGACGGCAGGTGGTGCCGGAGTACCTGCAGGAAGACGTGCGACCCGAAGTGCTGGGTCCCGCGCTGCTGGCGCAGCTGCAGCGCCCCGATCACGCGGAGCTCATCGCGACGTTCACCGCGATCCACGAGACGCTGCGACGCGACGCGAGTGCACGAGCCGCCGACGCCGTCCTGGAGTTGTGGAACCAGCGCAGTGGCACGCGATGAGACGCGCCGCTCCGCAGCAAGCTGGTTTCGACCTGCGCAAGGTCGGCCTCACGGCGGGCGTCGACGAGGCGGGTCGCGGCCCGCTCGCGGGCCCAGTCGTCGCGGCCGCGGTGATCCTCGATCACAGGCGTCCGTTCCGTGGCATCGCGGATTCGAAAGTCCTCGCGCCCGAAGTGCGTGCAGAACTGGCGCTGCTGATCCAGGAGCGCAGCATCGCCTTCGGGCTCGGTTGGGCCGACGCCTGCGAGGTCGATTCGATCAATATCCTGCAGGCAACGCTGCTCGCCATGCGTCGCGCCATGCTCGGCCTGCGCTGCGCTCCGGCGCACGTGATCGTCGACGGCGATCGTTGCCCGAGCCTCGCCGGCCTGCCCCTCGACTGTACCATCGAGGCGGTCGTCGCGGGCGACGCCAGCGTGACTTGCGTGGGAGCGGCGTCGATCCTCGCCAAAGTCGCACGAGATCGGTTCATGTGCGAACTCGATGTGCACTACCCCGGCTACGGCTTTGCGGGTCACAAGGGGTATGGCACGCCCGGGCACCTCGACGCCCTGCGCCGATTGGGGCCTTCCCCGGTGCACCGGCGGAGCTTCGCGCCGGTACAATCCTGCCTTCCTCGCTGACCGCAGAAGCCCGCCGTCCATGGCAGCCCGGTTCATCCATCTTCACGTTCACACCGAGTACTCGCTGGTCGACGGCGTCGTCCGGATCGAGAGCGACACGTCGGACGGGCGCGTGCTGCGCGAAGGTCTCATCGACGCCACCGCGCGCATGCGGATGCCGGCGGTCGCGCTCACCGACCAGGCGAACCTCTTTGCACTGGTCAAGTTCTACAAGGCAGCGCAAGCGCAGGGCGTCAAGCCGCTGATCGGCGTGGACGCGCTGGTGCGCGACGACAACGAGCGCAATGATCCGTCGCGGCTGGTGTTGCTGTGCCAGGACGGGCGCGGCTACCTCAATCTCACGCGCCTCGTCACGCGCAGTTACCTCGAAGGGCAGGGCAGGCACGGCCCGACGCTGCATCGCGAATGGTTCGATCGCGCGACGACCCAGGGCCTGATCGCGCTCTCCGGTGCGCGTGCAGGCGACGTCGGCCGCGCGCTGCTCGGCAACCGTGAACCGGAAGCCCGTGCGGCGCTCGAAACGTGGCTCGAACTGTTCGGTGACCGGTACTACCTCGAGCTGCAGCGCACGGGCCGGCCGGGCGAGGAAGATTGCATCGCGGGCTCGCTGCAGCTGGCAGTCAAGTTCGGCGTGCCGGTCGTCGCCACCAACGACGTGCGCTTCATCCGGCCGGAGGACTTCGAAGCGCACGAAGCCAGGGTCTGCATCCACGAAGGCACGATGATCGCGGATCCGTCGCGCCCGCGACGCTACAGCGAAGAGCAGTACCTGCGCTCGCCCGACCAGATGGCGACGCTGTTCGCCGACCTGCCCGAGGCACTCGCGAACTCCGTCGAAATCGCGCGCCGACTCAACCTCGAAATCAAGCTCGGCAAGCCGTCGCTGCCGGCCTACCCCGTGCCCGCCGGCCAGACGACCGCAGAACACCTGCGCGCGGAATCGAAGCTGGGCCTTGAGCGGCGCTGGCCCGTCATCGCGACGCAGCTCGGCACGCGCATTCCGCATGACGAGTACGAGGGTCGCCTCGCGAGCGAACTCGACGTCATCTGCCAGATGGGGTTCGCCGGATACTTCCTGATCGTCGCGGACTTCATCCGCTGGGCGCGCGAGAATGGCGTACCCGTTGGGCCGGGCCGCGGTTCGGGCGCCGGCTCGCTCGTGGCGTACTCGCTCGGCATCACCGACCTCGACCCGCTGCACTACGACCTGCTGTTCGAGCGGTTCCTGAACCCCGAACGCGTGTCGATGCCCGACTTCGACGTCGACTTCTGCATGGCAGGGCGCGACCGGGTCATCGACTATGTCGCGCAGCGCTACGGGCGCGAGCGCGTCTCGCAGATCATCACCTACGGCACCATGGCGGCCAAGGCGGTCGTGCGTGACGTCGCGCGAGTGCAGGGACTGAGCTACGGCTTCGCCGACTCCATCGCCAAGCTGATCCAGTTCGAGCTCGGCATCACGCTCGACGACGCTCTGGACAAGGAAGAGGAGCTCCGCAAGCGCTACCGGAACGAAGACGACGTGCGCCAGCTGATCGACATGGCGCGCGCGCTCGAAGGCCTGGTGCGCAATGCCGGTACGCACGCGGGCGGCGTCGTCATCGCGCCTTCGGTCCTCACCGACTTCGCGCCGCTCTACTGCGAAGAGGGCAGCACCAGCGTCGTCACGCAGTTCGACAAGGACGACGTCGAAGCCGCGGGCCTCGTCAAGTTCGACTTCCTCGGCCTGCGCACGCTGACGATCATCGACTGGGCTTTGCGCACGATCAATGCGCAGCGCGCGACGTCCGGCGAGTCGCCGCTCGACATGTCCACGCTGCCGATGGACGACGCGCCGACGTACTCGCTGCTGAAGCGCTGCGAGACGACGGCCGTCTTCCAGCTCGAATCGCGCGGCATGAAGGACCTGATCAAGCGCCTGCAGCCGGACACGTTCGAGGACATCATTGCGCTCGTCGCGCTGTTCCGGCCGGGCCCGCTGCAGTCGGGCATGGTCGACGACTTCATCGATCGCAAGCACGGCCGCATCGGCGGCGGCATCGATTACCTGCACCCGGATCTGCAACCCGTCCTGTTCCCGACCTACGGCGTGATCCTGTACCAGGAACAGGTCATGCAGATCGCGCAGGTGCTCGCCGGCTACACGCTCGGCGGCGCCGACCTGCTGCGCCGCGCGATGGGCAAGAAGAATGCCGAGGAGATGGCGCAGCAGCGTTCCATCTTCGTCGCGGGTGCCACCACCCGCGGTGTCGCTGGAAACGTCGCCGCGCACATCTTCGACCTGATGGAAAAGTTCGCGGGGTACGGCTTCAACAAGTCGCACTCCGCCGCGTACGCCGTGCTGTCCTACCACACGGCGTGGCTCAAGGCGCATTACCCGGCGGCGTTCATGGCGGCGGTGCTGTCGTCGGACATGGACAAGACCGACAAGGTCGTCACGCTCATCGACGAGTGCAACCGGATGGGGCTCGCCGTGGAGCCGCCCGACGTCAATGCCTCGCAGTACATGTTCACCGTGTCGGGACCGAAGTCGATCCGGTACGGCCTCGGTGCGATCAAGGGCGTGGGGCAGGCTGCCGTCGAGAACATGCTCGAGGAGCGCAACGAGAACGGGCAGTTCCGCGACCTGCGCGACCTCTGCCGCCGGCTCGATCTCAACAAGGTCAATCGCCGCGTGCTCGAGGCGCTGATCCGCTCCGGCGCGGCCGACTCGATGGGCGGTATGCGCTACCGCTCGACGCTCATGCACCAGTTGCCGGCGGCAATGCAGGCCGCCGACCAGTCGACCCGCGCCAAGGCAGCGGGGCAAGAGGACCTGTTCGGACTCGCCGAGCCGGCGCCCGCCGCAGCGACACGGGTTGCGGCCGAAGCTGACGCGAAGGTGATGCAGGAGACGCTGCCCGAGTGGGGCGAGGCCGTCCGCCTCACGGGCGAGCGCGAAACGCTGGGCCTCTATCTCACGGGCCATCCGATCGCCGAATACGAGCGCGAGCTGCGGCCGATCACCAGCGGGCGCATCGCGGACGTCGGCGGTGCCAGGCCGGTAGGCGCCGGGGGCGAGGAGAAGGGCAACCCATGGCGCGGCCCGGGGCGCAGCGTAACCGTCGCCGGGCTCGTGCTCGAGATCCGCAAGCGCGGCGGGCGTACCAGCTTCATCCTCGACGATCGCAGTGGCCGGCTCGAGGTCACGATGTTCGAGGACGTCTACCAGCAGTTCCGCTCGCTGGTCTCGAAGGACGCGATCCTCGTGGTCGAGGGCGGCCTGCGCTGGGACGACTTCATCGACGACTGGCGCCTGAGCGCGAAGAAGATCATGGACGTCGACCAGGCCCGCGAACAGTACGGCCGTAATCTCGTGTTGCGCTGGCCGGCCGCCAAGGCGAAAAACGGGGATGCCAGCAAGTTGGTTACCGCGCTCGAGCAGGCCCTCAAGCCGAGCCAGGGTGGACGCTGCAACGTCGCCATCCGGTACGCGACGGGCGATGCTGCAGCGATCCTGCAGTTCGGCGAGCAGTGGAAGGTGCGGCCTTCGCGCGAGCTCATCGAACGGCTTGGCAGCCTGGTGGGCCGCGAAGGCGTTGAGTTGTACTACGCGCCGCGCGATACCTGAAGACCGCCCATCCGTGTCGTGCCGGCGGCACTTGCGGCACTTGCGGCGGTTGCCCAGACCCATGTAAGAATGCGTGCCAATCGATAATGGCGGGGTGGCGACACATGGACATGGAAGGCTGGCTCAAGGAACTCCGGGTTCCGCGCGAAGCGTATCGCGTCGTGTCGCTGTTGCCGCTCGTGTATGTCGCGTGGGCCGACGGCAAGATCCAGAAGAGCGAGCGCGACGTGATCCTGCACATCGCGCGTGAGCGCGGCATGCTCGATCACGGCGGCGAAGATGCGCTTGCGCGCTGGCTCAGTGAGCCCCCGTCGAAGCAGCAACTGAAGGCCGACCTCGCAGCGCTCAATGAGCTCGCACGCAGTGACCGCAAGCTGAAGGAAGAGTTCGGCGCCGACGAGGAGCAATTGCTGCTCGCGTGGTGCCAGGACGTCGCTGACGCGGCGGGTGGCCTGCTCGGTCTGAAGTCCGCGCGCACCGACGCGGAGAATGCCGCGCTCAAGACCATCGCCGGTGCACTCGACATGCGCAATGCCACGCAGTGGCGGGCGGCCCTGCGCAGCTGAGTCGGTCGCGCGGGACAACCCGTCAGTCTGGCGTCCTGCCAGATCGCGCGGCCAGCCCGCCACCGGCTGATTTGCGCCCGCGCCGGGTGTCCGGCATCCTTGCGGCCCATGGCATTGAGTTTCCTGGAATTCGAGCAGCCGATCGCCGAACTCGAGGCGAAGATCGACGAGTTGCGCTTCGTCGCCTCCGACGCTGAGGTCAACATCGGCGAGGAAATCGCGCGCCTGCGGGCCAGGAGCCGCGCACTCACCAACAGTATCTTTGCCAACCTGACGGCGTGGCAGGTCGCGCAGCTCGCGCGCCACCCGCAGCGTCCGTACACGCTCGATTACGCGGTCTCGATCTTCGACGAGTTCCAGGAACTGCACGGCGACCGCATGTATGCGGACGATCTCGCGATCGTCGGCGGCTGCGCGCGACTCGCCGGCCGGCCGGTCATGCTGATCGGCCACCAGAAGGGCCGCGACACCAAGGAAAGGGTGCGCCGCAACTACGGCATGCCGAAGCCCGAGGGTTACCGCAAGGCGCTGCGGCTGATGCAACTCGCCGAACGCTTCCGCATTCCGCTGATCACCCTGATCGACACCCCGGGGGCCTATCCCGGCGTCGGCTCAGAAGAGCGCAACCAGAGCGGGGCGATCGCCCGCAACCTGTTCGAGATGTCATCGCTGCGGGTCCCGGTGATCACTGCGGTCATCGGCGAGGGTGGCTCGGGCGGCGCGCTCGCCATCGGCGTGTGCGACCGGTTGATCATGCTGCAGTACTCGATCTACTCGGTGATTTCGCCGGAAGGCTGCGCGTCCATCCTCTGGAAGAGCGCCGACAAGAAGGAAATCGCTGCCGATGCCATGGGCATCACTGCAGAGCGCCTGGACAAGCTCGGCCTGGTCGACGAAGTGCTGCGTGAGCCGCTCGGCGGCGCTCACCGCGATCCGCAGGCGATGGCGGATTCGCTGAAGCAAGCGCTCGTGCGGCACCTCGACCAGGTTGCGCAGCAGTCGGAGGACGCGCTGCTCGCGCAGCGGTACGAGCGCCTGCGCGGCCAGGGCGTCTATCGCGCGGCCAACTGAGCGGCGCCGCGCCCACACCCGGGCGAGCAGCACGTGTTCACCCCTCACCGACTGGCGGCAAGCCTCGAGCGCGTGCTCGCTGTGGTCCCGGCCACGAGCCACGGACAATCTCCAGGACTCTGCATCGCACTGAGCGGCGGGCTCGACTCCACGGTACTGCTCGTCGCGCTGGCGCAGTTGGCGAACGCTGGCAGTCTGACCGCGAGATTGCGGGCCATCCATGTCGATCACTCGTTGCATGCCGATTCCGCGCAGTGGGCGCGTGCATGCCGTCAGCTGGCGAACTCGCACGGTGTTGCCTGCGACGAAGTCCGGGTTACCGTGAACCTCGATGCGGGCCAGAGTCCGGAAGCTGCAGCCCGCGAAACCCGCTATGCGGCGCTTGCGGCCCGGCTCGAACCCGATGAGGTGCTGCTCACCGCCCACCACGCCGACGACCAGCTCGAGACCATCCTGCTGCAGTGGTTGCGCGGAGGCGGGCTGCGCTCGATCGCGGGCATGGCGCCGCTCGGCCGCTTCGGCGCGGCGGCATGGCACGCGCGGCCGCTGCTCGAATTCACGCGCGACGAACTGGACGCCTGGGCCGGCACGCAGGGCCTGCGCTGGCAGGAGGACCCCTCCAACCTCGATCGTCGTTTCGACCGCAATTATCTACGCCTCGAAGTCCTGCCCGCGCTGCGGCAGCGCTGGCCTGCGGTCGCCGTGACGGCAGGACGGGTGGCGGACTACGCCCGCGACGCCCTCGCCGCCGAGGCCGCCTGCGCCGCTGAGGACCTCCCGCGGGTCCTGGCAGGCACCGCGATCGAACTCGACGCCCTGCAGTCGCTGCCGGAGCCGCGACAACGCGCCGTCCTGCGCGCCTGGTTGGCCGGGCTCGGGCTCCCGCCCGCGTCCGCACGCAGCCTGGCCGCCCTGCAGCGCGACATGACGATCGCGGCTGTGGATCGCATCCCCGAGACGCGATGGCCGGGCGTGGTGGTCCGTCGTTACCGCGGTCGCCTGCATGTCGAAGCTGCGGGAACTGTCGCGCCGAACGAGGGCAGCTGGCCGACGGCCGGTGGCAAGAACTACGTATGGTCCGCCGGGTCTTCGCTCGCTCTGTTGCCCGACGTCGGCGTTGGACTAAGTCGCGAGCGCCTGCCCGGGCGGGTCGAAGTGCGTAGCCGGGCCGGCGGCGAGGCATTCGTGCCCGCTGGAGGCGCGCATCACCGGCCATTGCGCAAGTGGCTGCAGGAACACGACGTGCTGCCCTGGCGCCGCCAGAACCTGCCGCTGTTCTTCGCGGGCGGTCGCCTGATCGCCGTGGCAGATCTTGCAGTTGCAGCGGAATTTGCCGCCCGTTCCGACGAACCGTCGTGGTGCATCGCCTGGAATCAGCGCGGCGCGGTGACCGAGGCCGACGTGCTCTCAGCGAAGTGGCCAGCACACCCCCCGATCCGCTAGACTGCGCTCCCGTCGTGCTTCATGCGACGGGGACTCCAATGACCAAATTCATCTGTGTGACCGGCGGTGTCGTTTCGTCGCTGGGCAAGGGCATTGCTGCCGCCTCGCTCGCTGCGATCCTCGAGGCCCGTGGCCTGAAGATCGCCATGGTCAAGCACGACCCTTACATCAACGTGGATCCGGGCACCATGAGCCCGTTCCAGCACGGCGAAGTCTTCGTCACCGACGACGGCACCGAGACCGACCTCGACCTCGGCCACTACGAGCGCTTCGTGCGCACGACTACGGGCCGCAACAGCAACTTCACGACGGGCCGCATCTACGAGCGCGTCATCGCGAAGGAACGCCGCGGCGACTACCTCGGCGCCACGGTGCAGGTCATCCCGCACATCACCGACGAGATCAAGCACTGCATCCGCATGGGTGCGGGCGATGCCGACGTCTGCATGGTCGAGATCGGCGGCACGGTCGGCGACATCGAATCGCTGCCGTTCCTCGAGGCGATCCGCCAGCTCGGTGTCGAACTCGGCCGCAACAACGTGCTGTACATGCACCTGACGCTGATCCCGTACATCGCGACCTCGGGCGAGATCAAGACCAAGCCGACGCAGCATTCGGTGAAGGAGTTGCGTTCGATCGGCATCCAGCCCGACCTGCTGCTCTGCCGCTGCCAGGACCCGCTGCCATCCGAGCATCGCCGCAAAATCGCGTTGTTCACCAACGTCGAAGAGCGCGCCGTGTTCTCCGCGGTGGACGCCGACGACATCTACAAGATCCCTTCGCTGCTGCACGAGCAGAAGCTCGACGAAATCGTCTGCGAGAAGTTCGGCCTGCACAACCTGCCGCCGGCCGACCTCAAGGAATGGAACCAGGTCGTGGCCGCCAAGGCCAACCCGGACCTCACGATCAACCTCGCGATGGTCGGCAAGTACGTCAACCTCAAGGATGCGTACATCTCGCTCAACGAGGCGCTGATGCACGCGGGCTTGCGCACGCGTACGCGCGTCAAGATCGAGTTCATCGA
>JAPLSF010000171.1 GCA_026398785.1 Pseudomonadota bacterium
GCCGAGAATTTATGGTCGCCAGCCCTGAGCGCCCGGCGCGTCGCAGCATCCGCGCTGCCATCGTGCTCGCGGCCGCGGCCATCGCGGCCTTCGGCCTCGTGGCCGTGGTGCACGAGATCACGCGCGACCGGATCACTGCGACGAAACGTGCACACGAGCTTGCCCGCTTCGACCAGGTGTTGGGTGAACTCCGGTACGATAACGACCTGCTCGCCGACACCCTGACGCTGCGCGATCCGGAGCTACTGGGCGCGACGGCAGCAATCACTGCGTACCGTGCCCGTTTCCACGGCCAACCCGTCGCAGTCATGCTCGAGCCCGTCGCGCCCGATGGCTATTCGGGGGCCATTCGCCTGCTGATCGCGATAGCGCCCGACGGCACGATCCTGGGTGTGTCTGCCCTGAGTCACCGCGAGACTCCCGGACTCGGCGATTTCATCGACACGCGCAAGTCGGGTTGGATGCAGCGATTCACCGGCAAGTCCGCGGGCAACCCCACAGCGGCGCGCTGGCGGGTCCGCAAGGACGGCGGTGATTTCGACCAGTACACGGGCGCTACGATCACCTCGCGCGCGGTGGTCGGGACCGTCGATCGCACGCTGCAATTCTTCGCGCGTCATCGCGACGAGTTGCTGGGCGACGAGTTACTGCCCGCCCCGGCTACAATTCAGCCATGACGCCTGCCGCCATCCTCCGCGCCGGTTTCCACGACCAGAATCCGGGTCTCGTGCAATTGCTCGGGCTGTGCCCGCTGCTGGCGGTCAGCACGTCGCTTGGCAGCGGCCTCGGGCTCGGGCTGGCGACCATGGCGGTGCTCATCGCGAGCAACGGCCTGGTCTCGCTGGTGGGCCGGTCGTTGCCCGCCGAGATCCGCATCGCGGTGTTCGTACTGCTGATCGCTGCGCTGGTCACTGCGGTCGAACTCGCGCTCTCGGCCTGGCTGCCCGGGCTGCACGCCGCCCTCGGCATCTTCCTGCCGCTGATCGTCACCAACTGCCTGGTGCTGGCACGCGCCGAAGCCTTCGCCTCGCGGCAGCCCGTCGGGAACGCGCTGCTCGATGGCTTCGCGATGGGCGGCGGCTTCCTCGTCGTGCTGGTCGCGCTCGGCAGTGTGCGCGAAGTGCTCGGCCGCGGCAGCCTGGGCGGCGACCTGCACGTGCTGCTGGGCAGCGGCGGGTCGACGTCCGGGTTGCACCTGTTCGGCGAGCAGCACGGGTTGCTGCTCGCGCTGCTGCCGCCTGGCGCATTCATTCTGCTCGGGCTCGGCCTGGCCTGGCGCCAGGCGCGCCAGGCAACCGCTCCGGCCGCGGCATCCGGCGCTGCAGTGACCAGCGGCATGCCGGGCGAGGCCACATCGTGAAACCGGCGCCGGTCCGCGAACTCTTCGAGCGGTTGCAGTCGCTGAATCCGCATCCGGCCACGGAGCTCGAGCATTCCACACCGTTCGAGTTGTTGCTCGCCGTGATCCTCTCGGCCCAGGCCACCGACAAGAGCGTGAACATCGCGACACGCAAACTGTTCCCGGTCGCCAACACACCGCAGCTGATCCTCGCGCTGGGTGCGGACGGATTGACGTCGTACGTGAAGACGATCGGCCTCTACCCCGGCAAGGTGAAGAATATCCTCGCCACGTGCCGGTTGCTGATCGAGCGCCATGGTGGCGGCGTACCAGCGGAGCGGGAGGCCCTCGAGGAACTGCCGGGCGTGGGCCGCAAGACGGCGAACGTCGTGCTCAACAGCGCCTTCGGCAGGCCCACGATGCCCGTGGACACGCACATCTTCCGCGTTGCGAATCGCCTGGGGCTTGCCCGCGGCGACACCCCGCGCGCAATCGAGGACGGCCTGCTCAAGGTCATACCCGCGGAATACCTGCTCAACGCGCATCACTGGCTGCTGCTGCACGGCCGCTACGTCTGCAAGGCGCGCAAGCCCGAGTGCGCGCGTTGCCCGGTGGTCGACCTGTGCGCTTTCAAGGACAAGACGTTGCCATCGGCTCGAGGCCATCGCTGATGCCGTTCTTCCACGACCAGGGCCGTGCGTCGCTGCGGCGCATGTACGTCGAGGCCTGGCGCAAGCACAGCGCGTCGCTGCCTGTCGAGCCGGTCGAGGACCAGATCATCCGCGTCGTCTTGCTGCATCCGGAGTACGCGCAACTGCTCGAGTCGGGACCGGCAGCACTCGGCCGTGATTACACACCCGAGGAAGGCCAGACGAATCCGTTCCTGCACATGGGGCTGCACCTCGCCATCCGCGAGCAGGTTGCAACGGATCGACCGGCCGGCATCGCCGTCGTCCACCGCTCACTTGCAGCCAGGCTCGGCGACGTGCACGATGCCGAGCACGCCATGATTGAGTGTCTCGGCGAGGCGCTGTGGAATGCACAACGTGCCGGGTTGCCACCGGACGACGCGCAATACCTGGAGTCGCTGCGCAGACTCCTATAGGGCGCAGCCGCGATTGGCTGTCTGCCCCGAGACCAGGCGCTTGCGGGCGACGGCTACCAGCTTACCGGCCGACCCAGCACCTTCGCCAGTGCCGCATCGTGCGGCACGAAGTAGTCCCGCAACCGTTCGGCCGTTGCCGGATCGAGCGGCGGATACTTCCGCGTGTGGCGCGGCTCGAGCTTCGCGCTGCTCAGCGGTGGCAATCCGATGTACGCCAACGCCTCGTTCGTCACCAGCAGCGGATCGCGCGCCAGGTCGGCGAAGCGCAGGATGAGCAATTGCTCGCGCGGATAGAACTGCAGCCAGCGCTCGAGCTGCTCCGCATACCGGCCGCGCGCGAGGTAGCTGAAGTACTGGTGCGCCTCGCTGAGCTCGATTTCACCCAGGGCGAGTCGCTCATGGTCGCGGTCGATCCTGTCGGGCTCCGCAGCGATCGCATCCTCGAACGACAGTGACTCGCGTCCCTTGTCGCGCTGGTGCCAATAGTGCGAATACGCACGCCGCACCGGATCACGCAGCAGGACGACCAGCTTCGCGTTCGGTACCAGCGCATGCGCTCGCTGCGGCACCAGGGGATGGAACAGGTAATAGGGACTGCTGTCGATGTTGACGCCGTCCTGCCCCTCGCGGCCGAAGCTGGCCCGATACCAGGCCTCGCCGCGCTCGAAGTTCAGGTCGAAGTAATGCACTTCCTTGCGCAGCGGCGCAATGACCTGCGGCTGCTGCGCCAGGTAGTAATGCAGCGAGCTCGTGCCCGACTTCATTGCACCAATGATCATCGTGTCGGGCAGGGCCCGCACATCGTGCGACCGCAGCTTCAACTCGACCCGCCGGCCCGTTTCGAGCAGGCCGAACCAGCGCAGCGTGCGGATCAGTGTCGGGTGCATGGATCGGTACCGCCGCGCCGCAGGATGCCTGCGACGGCGCGCAGCTTATTTCCGGGCGATCCCGCGCTTCGGCAGGTAGAGGTCGGTGAGCGTGCCGTCGAAGGCCTCGGCGGCCATGGCCACGGTTTCGGACAGCGTCGGATGCGGATGAACCGTGAGGCCGATGTCGGCCGCATCCGCCCCCATCTCGATCGCCAGCATCACTTCGCTGATCAGGTCGCCGGCACTGGTGCCGACGATGCCGCCACCGATGACGCGATGCGTCTGCGGATCGAACAACAGCTTGGTGAGACCCTCGTCGCGGCCGTTGGCCAGCGAGCGTCCGCTCGCCGCCCACGGGAACACCGCTTTCTCGAAGGCGACGCCCTTCGCTTTCGCGTCGGTTTCCGTGAGGCCGACCCAGGCGATCTCGGGATCGGTATAGGCAACCGACGGGATCGAGCGCGCATCGAAGAAGCGCTTGTGGCCGGCAATGACTTCCGCCGCCACCTTGGCTTCGTGCGTGGCCTTGTGCGCGAGCATCGGCTGCCCGACGACGTCACCGATGGCGAAGATGTGTGGCACGTTGGTGCGCTGCTGCCGGTCGACGGGGATGAAGCCGCGTTCGTTGACGAGCACGCCGGCGACGTCGCAGCGCAGCTTGCCGCCGTTCGGCGTCCGACCCACTGCCACCAGTACCTTGTCGTACAGCTGCGGTGCGGGGGGCTTCTCGGCCTCGAACGTGACCCGAAGACCCTCGGGGAGCGCCTCGATGCCGGTTACCCTGGTGCGCAGCATGACGGTCTCGTACTGGGCCGCGATGCGCTTTTCGAGCGGGCGCACCAGGTCACGATCACAGCCAGGCATGAGGCCTGCGGTCAGTTCGACGACGCTGACCTTCACACCGAGGGCGGCGTACACGGTCGCCATCTCCAGTCCGATGATGCCGCCGCCCACGACGAGCATGCGGCTCGGCAGGTCGAGTTCGAGTGCGCCAGTGGAATCGATGATGCGCGGATCGTCGGGCAGCCCGGGCAGCCGGAACGACTCGGAACCCGCGGCGATTACGCAGTGCGCGAAGGTAACGCGCTGGCCGCTATCGTCTGCGCCAGTGACGTTGACGGCATGGGTGTCGGCAAACTCCGCGACCCCACGGATGACGGTGACCTTGCGCTGCTTCGCCAGACCCGTGAGGCCCGTCGTCAGGCGCCCGACCACCTTGTTCTTCCAGTCCCGCAGCCTGGCAGCGTCGATCTTCGGCGCGCCGAACTCGATGCCATGCGCGGCCATCGCACGCGCGTCCTCGATGACCTTCGCGGCGTGCAGCAGCGCCTTGGACGGAATGCAGCCGACGTTGAGGCACACGCCGCCGAGCGTCGGCCAGCGCTCGACCAGCGCGACCCTGAGGCCGAGGTCCGCCGCCCGGAACGCCGCGGTGTATCCCCCGGGGCCCGCACCGATGACGAGCACGTCGTAATCGAAACTGGTCGGGATGGGCGACGGTGCAACCGCAGGTTTCGAGTCTACCGCTGCCGTGCCATTCTCGGCAGGCGCACTGACCTTGAACGGCCGAATCGGAACCGTGTCGAGGTACGGTTCGCCACCGAAAGGCTCAGCCTGACGCGGAGTCGTCTGTGCCGAAGCCGCGGGCGCCGCCGCGTCGACTGCCGCAGGGACGACCTGACTGGGCCCTTCGAGTTCGAGCACGGCAGTGCCCGTCGACACCTTGTCGCCCGGCTGCACGAGGATGCGCGACACCCTGCCAGCGGCCGTCGCAGGCACGTCCATCGTCGCCTTCTCGCTTTCGAGCGTGAGCAGCGCCTGTTCCTTCTCGACCTGGTCGCCAACCTTGACCAGCAGTTCGAGCACGGTGACTTCACCGGGCGTGCCCAGATCCGGCAGGCGCACTTCGAACGAGGACGCAACCGGAGTTTGTGCGCCGGTCATGGAATCGCCCTCAGCAGGCCGTCGACGTTGTTCAGCGCGGCCGCCAGGAACGAGGTGAACCGAACGGCTGCGGCACCATCGATGACGCGGTGATCGTACGAGAGCGAGAGCGGCATCATTAGGCGCGGCACGAAACCGCCGTCCTTGTATACCGGTTTGTACGCTGAGCGCGACACGCCGAGAATCGCCACCTCGGGCGCATTGATGATCGGCGTGAAGGCCGTGCCGCCAATGCCGCCCAGGCTCGAAACCGTGAAGCAACCGCCCTGCATTTCGGCGGCAGAGAGCTTGCCCGCGCGGGCCTTTTCACTGAGATCCGCGAGGTCGCGCGCGAGTTCGAAGACGTCTTTGCGATCGGCGTCGCGCACGACAGGCACCACGAGGCCGTTGGGCGTGTCGGCTGCGAAGCCGATGTGCACGTACTTCTTGTAGACGAGTTCGCCGGCATCGGCGTCGAGCGATGCGCAGAATTGCGGAAACTGCTGCATCGCCTGCACGCAGGCACGGATCACGAACGCGAGCGGCGTCAACTTGATGCCACGCTCGGTCGCCTGCTGCTTGAGGCTGCTGCGGGTCTGCTCCATCTCGGTGATGTCGGCCTCGTCGAACTGCGTGACGTGCGGCAGGTTGACCCAGCTGGCGTGCAGCCGCGCTCCCGAAATCTTCTGGATCCGCGTGAGCGGCTTGCGCTCGATCGGTCCGAATGCCGCGAAGTCGACGACGGGCACGCGGGGCAGCGCCACACCGCCCGTGGTGGCAGCACCACCGGACGACAGGATGCGCTTCACGTAGGCCTTCACGTCCACGTCGGTGATGCGGCCCTTCTCGCCCGAGCCCTGGACCTTGGTGAGATCGACGCCCAGTTCACGCGCGAGCTTGCGGATCGAGGGGCTGGCATGCGCGCGCGCGAATCCCGGCTCGTCGATGCCCACTTCCGCGCCCATCTTCGCGGGAGACGACTGGAATGAAGCTTCTGCGTCCTCGCCCGCCTTCGCGGGAGAGGCTGCAACGGGTGCAGGAGCCGCAGCGGGAGCGGGGGCAGACGCGGCAGCCTCGACGACGGCAATGACGTCGCCCTGCGACACACGCGCGCCGCGTTGCACTTTCAGTTCCTTGATCAGGCCAGCGGTCGTGGACGGAACGTCCATCGTCGCCTTCTCGGTCTCGAGCGTAATCAGCGTGCCTTCCACGGCGATGCTGTCACCCACCTTCACCGCGACTTCGATGACTTCCACGTCCTTGTAGTTGCCGATGTCCGGGACGCGGATTTCGATGAGCGCGTTGCTTGCCACTTTGCTCACCCCGCGCTCAGACCGTGACCGGGTTCGGCTTCTCGGGATCGATCCCGAACTTCTCGATCGCGCTGATCACCGTGGCGCGGTCGAGTTTGCCTTCGTCCGCCAGCGACTTGAGCGTCGCCAGCACGACGTAGCGGTAATCGACCTCGAAGAAGCCACGCAGGGCCGCGCGCGAATCGCTGCGGCCGTAACCGTCCGTGCCCAGCACATGGAACGTGCCCGGCACCCACTGGCGGACCTGGTCGGGCACGATCCGCATGTAGTCGGTCGCGGCGACGAACGGACCCTTCTGCTCGCGCAACATCTCCTGCACGTAAGGCACGCGCGGGGGCTGGTCGGGGTGCAGCAGGTTCCAGCGCTCGGCGTCGAGCGCTTCACGCCGCAGTTCGGAGAAACTCGTCACGCTGAAGACGTCGGCCGGAACGCCGAAGTCCTGCTCCAGGACCTCGGCGGCCTTGAGCACCTCGCGCAGGATCGTGCCGGAGCCCAGCAGGTTGGCGCGTACCTTGCCCTTGCCGCCGCGCTTGAGCAGGTACATGCCCTTGAGGATGCCCGTCTCCGCGCCCTGCGGCAGCGCCGGCTGCACGTAGTTCTCGTTCATGCAGGTGATGTAATAGAAAATCGACTCGCGCTCCGCATACATGCGGCGCAGGCCGTCCCACACGATCACCGCAAGCTCGTAGGCATACGCCGGGTCGTACGCGACGCAGTTCGGGATCGTCGTCGCGACCAGCTGGCTGTGGCCATCCTGGTGCTGCAGGCCTTCGCCTGCCAGCGTCGTGCGTCCTGCCGTGGCGCCCAGCAGGAAGCCACGCGTTTGCATGTCGCCCGCGGCCCAGGCGAAGTCACCGATGCGCTGGAAGCCGAACATCGAGTAGTAGATGTAGAACGGCACCATGTTGACGCTATGGTTCGCATAGGCCGTGCCCGCTGCAATCCAGCTGCACATCGCGCCACCTTCGTTGATGCCTTCCTCGAGGATCTGGCCCTTCTTGTCCTCGCGGTAGTACAGCAACTGGTCCGCATCCTGCGGCGTGTAGAGCTGGCCCATCGACGAGTAGATGCCGATCTGGCGGAACATGCCTTCCATGCCGAAGGTGCGCGCCTCGTCGGGAACGATCGGCACGACGTGCGGCCCGATCTCCTTGTCCTTGAGCAGGATGCCGAGCAGGCGCACGAACGCCATCGTCGTCGAGATCTCGCGCTCGCCGGACGATTCGAGCAGCGGCTTGAACGCTTCGAGCGCCGGTGTCTTGAGCGGCGGCGCGCGGTCACTGCGCTGCGGCAGGTAGCCGCCGAGCGCTTTGCGCCGCCCTTGCAGGTACTTGAGTTCTTCGCTGTTCTCCGCCGGCCGGAAGTACGGCAGGCTCGCGATGTCCGCGTCCGACACCGGGATGTTGAAGCGATCGCGGAATTCGCGCAGCGAAGCGTCGTCGAGTTTCTTCTGCTGGTGCGTGATGTTCTGCGCTTCGCCGCCGGTGCGGCCGAGACCGAACCCCTTCACCGTCTTGGCGAGGATGACCGTCGGCTGGCCCGTGTGCTGCATGGCCGCCTGGTAGGCGTTGAAGACCTTGCGCGCGTCGTGACCGCCGCGGTTCAAGTGCCAGATGTCCTCGTCGGACATGTTGGCGACCATTTCCTTCAGTTCGGGATACTTGCCGAAGAAATTCTCACGCGTGTACGCGCCACCCTTCGCCTTGAAATTCTGGTACTCGCCGTCGACGCATTCCATCATCAGGCGGCGCAGCAGGCCCTTGCCGTCCTGCTGCAGCAGCGGATCCCAGCGCGAACCCCACACCACCTTGATGACGTTCCAGCCCGCACCCAGGAACGCGGCTTCGAGTTCCTGGATGATCTTGCCGTTGCCGCGCACCGGCCCATCGAGCCGCTGCAGGTTGCAGTTGATGACGAAGACCAGGTTGTCGAGCTTTTCGCGCACGGGCATGGTGATGGCGCCGAGCGACTCCGGCTCGTCCATTTCGCCGTCGCCGAGGAAAGCCCAGACCTTGCGGTCGCTCACCGGTACGATGCCGCGGTGCTCGAGGTAGCGCACGAACCGTGCCTGGTAGATCGCCATCATCGGGCCGAGGCCCATCGACACCGTCGGGAACTGCCAGAAGTCCGGCATCAGCCACGGATGGGGATACGACGACAGGCCGCCGCCCACCTCCTCGCGGAAGCGGTTCAGCTGGTCTTCCGTGAGACGGCCTTCGAGGTAGGCGCGCGCGTAGATGCCGGGCGCCGAGTGGCCCTGGATGAAGACCATGTCGCCTGGATGCTGCTCGCTCGGGGCACGCCAGAAGTGGTTGAAACCGACTTCGTAGAGCGTCGCCGCCGAGGCATAGCTCGCGAGGTGGCCGCCGTACTCCGAGCTCTGGCGGTTGGCCTGCACGACCATCGCCATCGCGTTCCAGCGCAAATAGGCCTCGATGCGGCGTTCAAGCGCCCGATCACCCGGGTATTCGAGCTCCTGACCGGTGGAAATAGTGTTGACGTAGGCCGTGTTCGGCTTGAACGGCAGGTACGCACCGGAACGGCGCGTGAAATCGATGATGCGCTCGAGCAGGTAGTGTGCCCGCTCGGAACCCTGCGTCTTCAGCACGGAATCGATGGATTCCAGCCATTCGCGCGTTTCGGCGGGATCGGCGTCGTCGATTTTGGACGTTTCGAACATCAGCTGAAGTCTCCATCCATGTCGAAAACGCAGCGCCGGCTGGTGAGTGGTAATGATTTGCCCGGCACGGCCTGTTAGCATGCCGCCGCGCCGGAGCGCGCGTAGTCGGCTCGCGCGCTGCACGCAGAATGCGTCCGGCAATGATCCGGTCCGGGCCGATCAGGGTCAAGGTTTTCCCCATGCAAGAAGTGATTCCGCCCGAGCTGAGAATCGACGTGTCGGTGCAGCCGCTCGTCCTGTCGGACGCGACGCTGTCGCGTGCCGATGGCGCAGTTGTACTGCTCGAAAAGATGGCCAGCCAGGGCAAAGCGGTCGACAAGCTGCCACAGGCCGCCACGTGGCGAAAATTGCTGCGGGCGCATCAGCGCAGCGGGCAGGACTCGCCGATTCTCGTGACGCGGCTGCCGAATCGCAGGCAGACACTGGTCGTGGTCGGCTTCGTGAAGCCCGGGGCAACGGGTTTTGAGCGGCTGGACCTGGCTGGCAAGCTGGCACGAGAGGTGCTCAAGCCCGGCGTGGCACGCCTGCACCTGCATGCAAACGAATTCACTGCGCCCAGCGAACGGGCAGCCGCGCTCGAAGCAGTGCTGAGCGCGGTGCTCGCGCACGCGGCCCCGATGCCCGAGCAGAAATCGAAGGCCACCGTTCCGCACGACCTGTCGCAGGTCCATATCGCGGATCGGGCATCGACGCGGTACGACCGCAGCCGCGCCATCGCAGCGGGTAACCACCTCGCGCGCTGGCTTGCCGCCCTGCCGCCCAATGTGCTCGACTCGATGGCGTATCGCGCGGCGCTGCAGAAACTCGCGCGCCGCGAAGGCTGGTCGTTCAGGTTCTACGGCATCAGCCAGCTCGAGAAGCTCGGTGCCGGCGCGTTCCTCGCCGTAGCTCGCGCCAATCCGCATCGGGGTGCGGGTATCGTGCGTCTCACGTATCGGCCAAAGCAGTCGCGCTCCACGGGGGCAAGCAAGGGTGCGAGCGGCATTGCGCTCGTCGGCAAGGGCATCTGCTTCGACACCGGCGGGATCAACCTCAAGCCGCATCGCGGCATGTACACGATGCACGGCGACATGCAGGGCAGTGCCGTCGCAGTCGGCACGCTGCTCGCGCTGACACGGCTAGAAGCCTCGTATCCGATCGACTGCTGGCTCGCGATCACCGAGAATGAGATCGGTCCGAACGCATTCCGACCACAGGAAGTCGTGCGTGCGCTCAATGGCGTGACCATCCAGGTCGTGCACAGCGACGCCGAGGGCCGCATGGTGCTGGCGGACACGCTGACGCTCGCCTCGCGCGAAAAGCCGCGTTTCGTGCTCGATTTCGCGACGCTGACCGGCGCCTGCGTCAACGCGCTGACCGATCGCTACGCCGGTGCATTCACCAACCGCGCGGGCCTGCACGACTGGCTGCAGCAGAGCGGACGCCACAGCGGTGAGCGCGTCTGGTGCTTCCCGATGGACGAGGATTTCGACAAGGAGCTCGAGTGCCCCGGCGCTGACGTCTTGCAGTGCACGCTCGAGAACAAGGGCGACCACATCCTGGCCGCACGCTTCTTGAGCAAGTTCGTCGAGGCAACCGTGCCGTGGGTGCACGTCGACCTTGCTCCGTCCGAACGCAAGGGCGGCCTCGCCCACGTGCCGACCGAGATGACGGGCTTCGGGGTACGCTACGCCGTGCACCTGTTGGGCGACGCCACCGCACTCGATGCACAGTTGCGGTCGCTGGCGTGAACCCCACCCCGCAAACGCTGACGCTGCGCCGGCCCGACGACTGGCACCTGCACGTGCGCGACGGCGCGCAACTCGCGGCCGTGGTGCCCTTCACCGCACGGCAATTCGGCCGCGCGCTGGTGATGCCGAACCTGCAGCCGCCAATGACGACCACGGATGCGCTCGCGTCGTATCGCGCGCGCATCGTGGCAGCCGTCCCGTCAGGCCTCAAGTTCGAGCCGCAGATGACGCTGTACCTGACGGACAGCACCTCGCCCGACGAGATCCGCAAAGCGAAGGCCAGCGGCTTCGTCGTCGGCGCAAAGCTCTATCCGGCGGGTGCCACGACGCATTCCGACGCCGGCATGACCTCGATTGAAAAGGTCTGGCCCGCGCTCGAAGCGCTGGCCGAACATGGCCTCGTGCTGCAGGTGCATGGCGAAGTCACCGAGAGCAGCATCGATGTTTTCGACCGCGAGCACGTCTTCATCGACCGCGTGCTGAGCCGCGTCGTCGAACGCGTGCCCCGCCTCAAGGTGGTGTTCGAGCACATCACGACACGCATCGCCGCGGAATTCGTGCTGAGTGCGCGCGCGGGCGTCGCCGCCACGATCACGCCGCAGCACCTGCTGTTGAACCGCAACGCGCTGTTCGAAGGCGGCATCCGTCCGCACCACTACTGCCTGCCCGTGCTGAAACGCGAGCGGGATCGCGAGACCTTGCTCGCGGCGGCGACGAGTGACGACCCGCGCTTTTTCCTGGGCACCGACAGCGCGCCGCACGCGCAGCACACCAAGGAAGCGGCCTGCGGCTGCGCCGGCATCTTCTCGGCCCATGCGGCCATCGAGTTGTATGCCGAGGCCTTCGAAGGCGCCGGCCGCCTGGACCGCCTCGAAGCCTTCGCCTCCGAGCGCGGAGCCGATTTCTATGGCGTGCCCCGCAACGAAGGCATCCTCACCCTGCGCAAGGAATCCTGGCGCGTGCCGGACAGCTACTCTTTCGGACCCGCAAGTGACCGGCTGGTGCCTTTCCGCGCCGGCGCGACGCTTGCATGGCGCATGCTGGACCCGGCATGACCGCAGACTTCGAATCGTACGAGTTCATCGAACCGCGCATCGCCGACCGGTTCCGCGGCTTCCTGCCGGTCGTGGTCGACGTCGAGACGGGTGGCTTCAATCACCAGACCGATGCGCTGCTCGAGATCGCCGCGGTAATGATCGAAATGACGCCGATGGGGGAACTGCGGCCGGGCGTGACGCACCGCTTCCACGTGCAGCCGTTCCATGGCTCGCGCATGGATCCGGCTTCGCTCGCCGTGAACGGCATCGATCCGCATCACCCCTTGCGGCCGGCACTGCCGGAGAAGGAAGTGCTGACGCAGCTGTTTCGCGAAATCCGCAAGGA
>JAPLSF010000093.1 GCA_026398785.1 Pseudomonadota bacterium
CACTGCCTGCACGCGAGTCCATCCCGCGAGCGACCGACCTGATTCTATGCCACTGCACGTCGTCCTGTTCGAGCCCGAGATTCCGCCCAACACGGGCAACGTCATCCGGCTGTGCGCAAACACGGGTGCCTGCCTGCACCTCGTACGGCCGCTCGGGTTCCGGCTCGACGCACGATCCGTGCAGCGATCCGGCCTCGATTACCACGAACTCGCCGCAGTGCGGGTCCACGACGACTTTGCGGCCTGCCTGCGGGCGCTGGCAGAAGCGAGTCCGGATGGCGCCACGCCGCGCTGGTTTGCGCTGACCACCAAAGGCGAGGCCACCTATGACACGGTGCGCTTCGCCGCGGGTGACGTCGTCGTGTTTGGTCCCGAGACGCGGGGCCTGCCGGCATCTGTGCTCGCGACCTGCCCGGTCGAACGGAGGCTGCAGATTCCGATGCGCGAGGGTGCCCGGAGCCTGAACCTGTCGAATTCGGTCGCGGTCGTCGTCTATGAAGCCTGGCGCCAGCTGGGCTGGCGCTGAGGTGCTCATCCCCGGGGCGGCCCGCAGCACCTGGCCACGCAACGCGGCGGACCGCGCCCGATGCTCACTCCGTCTCGGATCTCACCGCACGTCCCATCAGGGCGGCCACGGCCTCACGGGGCGAGAGCCCCTCGTAGATCACGCGGCAGATCTGTTCCGCGATCGGCATCTCGACGCGGTGATTGCTGGCGACGTTGCGCACCGCGCGGGCCGCGAGCACGCCTTCGACCACCTGGCCGATTTCGCGTTGTGCTGCCGCGGTTGATTTGCCTGCAGCGAGCGCGAGCCCGAAACGCCGGTTGCGTGACTGGTCGTCGGTGCAGGTGAGCACTAGATCACCGAGTCCGGCGAGCCCCATGAACGTGTCCTTCTCTGCGCCGAGCGCGACCCCGAGCCGCATCATTTCGGCGAGGCCGCGCGTGATGAGCGCGACGCGCGTGTTGGCGCCGAAGCCGAGGCCGTCCGAAATGCCGGCGCCGATCGCCAGCACGTTCTTCGTCGCACCGCCGACTTCGACACCGACGACGTCGGTCGAAGCGTATGCGCGGAAATTCTGGCCGGAGAGGGCGCGCGCCAGCGCGAGGGCGTAGTCCTGGTCGCGCGAGGCGACGGTCATGGCCGTGGGCAGGCCCAGCCCGACCTCGCGCGCGAAGGTGGGTCCGGACAACACGGCTTTCGGCACGGCGACGCCAAGGACTTCGTTCGCCACCTGGTGCGGCAACTTGCCCGAGTCGAGTTCGAAGCCTTTGGTTGCCCACGACACGCGCATGCCGTTGCGCAGCAGCGGCGCAACGTGCTCGAGGCATTCACGGAAGCCGTGGCTTGGCACGGCGATCAGCAACTCCTGCGCCGCCCCTACGGCACGCGCGAGAGCGGACTCGACAACGAGCGATTCGGGAAAAGGCGTCACCGCCAGATAGCGCGTGTTGCAGCGCGCGGCCGCGAACGCTGCCATCTGCGCGGCATCTCGACCCCAGAGCACGGTCGGGTGCCCGGTGCGCGCCAGGTGCACGGCGAGCGCCGTACCCCACGAGCCGGCGCCGAGCACGGCCATCGCTGGACGTGCCACGGCGTCGACCGCCGCATCCTTCGAGGTCGTCACGCGGCGACTTCAGCGGGTTCTCAATTGACCGAGGTGGCGCCCGGCTGCTGTGCAGCCGCCTGCTGTGCAGCGCGGGCGTGCAGGGCTTCGAACGTCACGAGCGGCAGCAGGAACGGCGGGAAACCGCCCTTCGTCACCAGTTCCGAGACGGCCGAACGCGCATATGACAGCAGGTAGTTCGGCGCCATGATCGAGAGGACCTGCGCGACGTCGGTCGCGACCAGGTTCTTGACCAGGAAAGCGCCGGCCTGCTGCAGTTCGAGCAGCCAGACCACCTTGTCGCCGGCCTTGGCTTCGAGGTGCACCTGCACGACGACTTCGTGCAGGTCCTGTGCAAGGGCCGTCGCGCGCGTCGAAATGTTCAGGTTCACCGCGGGCTGACCCTCGAGGCCGCCGACGAATGGGCCGTTCGGGGATTCGAACGAGCAGTCCTTCAGGTAAACGACCTGCGGTGTCACCACCGGGGCATTGGGGTCGACGGCGGGCGTCTGGGCGTTCTGGTCGGTCATCGCGGAATATTCCTTGTAACTACGTGGTTCAGGCGCGGCCGAGCAGCTGGTCGAGCTCGCCGGCCTTGTCGAGGGCATAGAGGTCGTCGAAGCCGCCGACGTGGCGGTCGCCGATGAAAATCTGCGGCACGGTGCGACGGCCGCCGCTGCGCTTCAGCATGAGGTCGCGGCTCGCCGTGTCTTCGTCGACCTTGACCTCCTTGAAGGTGACGCCCTTGCGCTGGAGCAAACCACGCGCGCGGTCGCAGTACGGACACCAGCCCGTCGAATACATCGTGATTTCGGGGTGAGTGGTGTCGTTCACGTCTTGGTTCCTTCCTGCCTGGTCTTGCCGCCGCCTTCCTTGACGAGCGGCAGGTTCTCCGCGCGCCAGGCTTGCACGCCGCCGCGAAGGTTGACCACCTGCGTGAATCCCTGCGCCTGCAGCACCCGGGCTGCCGCGCTCGAGCGCGCGCCGCTTTCGCAGCACATGATTACGACCTTGTCCTTGAAGCGCTTGAGCGTCTCAGCGGCCTGGGCGACCTGGTCCTGCGGCACGTGCCGGGCATCCAGGATGTGGCCGGAGTCGAACTCGGCCTGCGAGCGGACGTCGACCAGCACCGCGCCCTGGTTCATCAGGCGCACGGCTTCGGCAGGTCCTACGGCTTGCCCACCGGAGCGGGCGCGGCTGAATTCGTAGGCTGC
Source organism: Pseudomonadota bacterium (assembly GCA_026398785.1). GTDB lineage: Bacteria > Pseudomonadota > Gammaproteobacteria > Steroidobacterales > Steroidobacteraceae > RPQJ01. Next base: position 2,822 of record JAPLSF010000093.1, read on the forward strand.
GAGGGCCAGCGCAAGCACCACCGTGCCGCCGGCCAGCAGGGGATGGCGGGCGGCATATTCGAGGAGACGATCCATCAGGGAGACCGGCGAAAAGGGGCGCGAATTATAGCAGTCCCCGCCGACAGGCTAGACTTGCGCGGATTTGCCGCCCTCGCCGCCTCCGTAAACCGTCGCCAGCGCCGTCTGATGCCTGCATTTTTGCCTGCCACACCGATTGCCACGCTGCGGGCCCGCGCCCCGGTGCGGTCCGTTCGCGCTCGGTTCGGGCAGGTTCTGGCCGGGTTGGCGGCGGCGCTGCTGGTCCTGGCACCGGGGCCAGTCCTGGCCGCCGCGAAGCAGACGCCGGCGCAGAAAGAGGCCGAGCTGCGCAAGCTCAACCAGCGGATCGACAAGGTCCGCAAGACCGTCAACCAGGACGTGCAGAAGCGGGACAAGCTGTCCGTGCAGCTGCGCGAGGCCGAGCTCGGCGTCCAGTCGGCCCGCAAGGAACTCGATGAAATCCGGGCGCAGCGACTGGCGGCCGAAGCGCGTGTGCGCGAACTCGAAGCAGAGCAGGCGCGCCGTGAACAGGAGCTGGATGGGGAGCGCGCCGAGCTCGCCGGTGAACTGCGGACGGCTTACGTGAACGGCCGCGAGGAGCAGCTAAAACTTCTTTTAAATCAAGAAGATCCGTCGACTTTTGGGCGCATGCTAGCGTATTACGGCTACTTCGGCCGCGCCCGGGCCGAGCGCATCCGCGGCATCCAGGACCAGCTCGAGCACCTGGCGCTGGTCCGCGAAAAGATCGTGGCAGAGAAGACCCGGCTCGAGACACTCGAGCAACAGCGCGAGCGGCGAGTGGCCGACCTCAAGTCGTCGCAGGACCAGCGCGCGCAGGCCGTGAGCGCGATCGACCGGCAGATCAAGGCCCGTGGCGGCGAGCTGCAGCAGCTGCAGTCCCAGGCGCAGTCACTTGAGCGCCTCATCACCGAGCTGCGCAAAGCCATCGAACGCTCGCAGCAGGCCCAGCCCGCGCGCAGGGGCGGTTCTACCGGCACCGTGGCCAAGCAAGCTCCGTTCGAGCCCCTGCGCGGCAAGCTGCCGTGGCCGGTGCAGGACGGCACGGTCCTCGCCAGGTTCGGTCAGCCCCGCGCCGGGGGCTCGATGCGCTGGCAGGGCATGCTGATCGGGACGGAGCGCGGCGCCCGGGTGCGTGCACCCTATGCGGGGCGCGTCGTGTACGGCGACTGGCTGCCGGGCATGGGGCTGATGCTGGTCATCGATCATGGCGGCGGTTACATGAGCCTCTATGGCCACAATGAAGAACTGTTCCGCAAAGTCGGTGAGACCGTCGCTGCCGGTGACGTCATCGGGTCCGTGGGCGACTCGGGCGGCCACAGCCAGCCAGCCCTTTACTTCGAGGTCCGTCGCGGCAAGACGCCGGTCGACCCGCAGACCTGGCTCACCCGGAAATAGGCCCTGCATCACGGTTTGGTCCCCCCCTTTTTCTGGATCATTCCACTCCAGATCAGATTCGTCGCCCAGGGGATGGGCTGGGACCGATGGCTTCAACCGCAGAAATTCTCTCCGACGCACCGGCGCCGCTGAACGGCACATCGCTCGACCCTTACGGGCAACTGCTCAAGATGCTGTTGCCACGCGCGCATTCCATTGTCGTCTACGACTGCCTCGGCGTGTCGATCTGGGCCAGCGAAGACAACGACGACATTGAACTGCAAGCTTTGCAGCAGCACGCCCAGGCCGCCGAACTCGCGGAGCCCGGCGTGATGGGCGCTGGCTTCGCGGAGCCGCTGCCGGGCGAGCAGGTCGCTTATCTGTTCCTGCTGCGCAACGGGGCCGGCGAGCTGCTCGGCAGTGTCGGCATGGCGAGCCGCGAGTCGAACCGCGAACCCCGGCCTTTCACGCTGGTGCATGGACTCCTGCGCCCGGCGCTGCAGTGTCTCGAGCGCGAGCTCGCGTCGCAGTCGAACATCGGCACCCTGCAGCGCAGCCTCGTCGTGCGTGATCGAGACCTCGAGTTGCTGCTCGGCGCGGCACAGGAGGAGTCAGAGGACGGCAATTCGACGGACGACTTCGCGAAGCTGGTCCAGGGTTGCGTCGACCATCTCGGTTGCGCCGTCGGCGCACTCCTGATCCCGGACAAGAACATCGCCGTCTGCCGCACGGCAACCGACACGCCACCGCGTGTCGGCGCAGAGGTCCTGACGCGCACGCATCGCCAGGTGCTCGGCTGGGGCCAGCTGCACCGGCAGACGATGACGTCCAACGCGCCGCACGATTCCGGGCCGTTTGCGAACATTCCGTACAAGATTCTTGCCTGCCCCGTGATGCACGGCGCCCAGCGTGTGCACGGCGTGCTGGTGTTGTTCAAGCGTCTGCACGCCCCGGACTTCGACCTGCGCCAGGTGCGCATCGTGGAACTGCTCGGGCGCCGCGTCGCTTACATCCTGATGAACTCGTACGACCCGTCGACGGGCCTGCTGACGCGACCCGCTTTCGAGAAGCGCGCCAACGTCATGCTGACGCCACAGACACTGCAGAAGGACAACTGCGTCATCTACGTCGACATCGACCGCCTGCACGTGCTGAACGAGAACCTCGGCATGCACGTGGGTGATTCGGTGATCGTGCGCGTCGCCGAGGTCATCCGGCAGAGCCTCTCGCCGCGCATGCTGGCGTCCCGCATTTCGGGCGACCGTTTTGCCATCTTCGTGCCCGAGTCGTCGATCGACACGACGCAGGACATCGCCGACAACCTGCGGCTTTCGTTCGAGCGGCTCGGCTTCCTGCGCGACCGGCAGCAGGTCGACGTGACCGCCAGCTTCGGCGTTGCGAACGTCGTCGAGGGCAACCATCCGCTGTCACACGCGCTCGCGTCGGCAGAAATCGCATGCAAGGCCGCCAAGGATCGCGGCCGCAACCGGGTCGAAACGTATTTCGACGGCGACCAGAGCATCGTGCGCCGCTACACCGACCTGACGCTCATCGGCACGGTGCGCTCGGCGTTGCTGGACCAGCGCTTCCAGCTCGAGGCGCAGACCGTCCTGCCGTTCAACGACGCGCCCGCGACGCCGAAGTTCGAGCTGCTGCTGCGCATGAACGACGAGAAGGGCGCAAGCGTACCGCCGGAAAAATTCCTCTCGGCCGCAGAGCGCTACCAGCTCGCACCTGCAATCGATCGCTGGGTCGTGCGCCGCACGATCGAAATGCTGGCGCCGCATGCAGCGCGGCTGCACGAAATGCAGGCGTGTTTCGCGGTGAACATTTCGGGCCAATCGCTCGGGGACGCGGATTTCGCCGTCTTCATGGACACCGCGCTGCGCGACAGCAAACTGCCGCGCGGACTGTTGTCGTTCGAGGTCACCGAGACGGCGGCTGTCGCCAACATCGTCCGCGCGGAGGCGCTGATCCGCCGGTTGCGCGATCTGGGCAGCGACGTCGCCCTCGACGATTTCGGCCGCGGCTTGAGCTCGCTCACCTACCTGAAAACGCTGCCGGTCACGCACCTCAAGATCGACGGCATTTTCGTCCGCGACGTCGTGACCGACGACCGCTCCCAGGCGATGCTGAGCGCCATTGTCCAGCTCGCCCGCGCCATGAAGCTCAAGACCGTGGCGGAATGCGTCGAAAGCGAAGCGATCTGGCAGGCCACCCGGGCCCTGGGGGTCGATTACGGGCAGGGTTTCTACATCGGACGGCCCATGCCGCTCGAGAACGTGCTAGGCACGCTGGTTGGCGCTAACATGGAGCGCTCCGCCGACACCAAGACCGCCTGACCCAAGTGACTGCCCGTTCACACATCCTGCTGGCCGCCGTGGCCGGCATTGCCCTGGGGTACGGCCTCGCCAGTGCACCGCAGTGGTTCACCGCCCCGCGGGCGGTCCCGCGTGCCGTGGCCGCGGCGACCGCGAAACCGGTGGCTGTGCATCAGCTGCTCGACGAAGTGGTGGGCCGCATCCGTCGCGAATACGTGCAACCGGTCCCCGACTCGGCCTTCGACGCGGCCGCGGTCAAGGGCATAGTCTCCAACCTCGATCCGCATTCCGCTTTTCTCGACGCCGCCGAATACGACGAGATGCGTGCTGCGACGACCGGCAGTTACACCGGCGTGGGTATCGAGGTTTCGGCTCAGGACGGCCGCGTGGTCGTCGTGACGCCGATCGAAGGCTCGCCCGCCGCGAAAGCCGGCGTACATTCCGGCGACGTAGTGCTTGCCGTCAACGACCAGCCCGTCATCGCCGACAAGCTCGACGAGACGATCGGCCGCATGCGCGGCGTGCCGGGCACGCAGGTCAGGCTTGCAGTCGGTCGCAAGGGCGAACCGGAGCCGCTGCTGTTCACGCTCGAGCGCGGCGAAGTGCACGTGCATTCGGTGCGCGCGGAGCCGCTGCCCGGTGACTTCGGCTACGTCCGCATCACGCAGTTCAGCGACTCCACGCCGGACGACCTTGTGCAGGCCCTGTCGATGCTCGTGCACCACGCGCCGAAGGCGGCGTTCCATCCGTTGCGCGGTCTCGTGCTCGACCTGCGCGGCAATCCGGGTGGTGTGCTCGAATCGGCCGTGAGCGTCGCCGATGCCTTCCTCGATTCCGGCGTGATCGTGCGCGCCGACGGGCGCACGCCCGAGTCCCGTTTCGAAATGTCCGCGACGCCGGGCGATGCGCTCGATGGCCAGCCGCTGGTCGTGCTGGTCGACGGCGGTTCAGCGTCGGGGTCGGAGATCGTTGCCGGCGCGCTGCGTGATCACGGCCGCGCGACGTTGATGGGCGAGCGCACCTTCGGCAAGGGCTCCGTGCAGACGGTGATCCCGTTGCGCGACGGCCAGGCGCTGAAGCTCACGACCTCGCTGTACTTCACGCCGTCCGGCACGTCGATCCACGAGCGTGGGATCCAACCTGACATCGCGATCGGTCCGACTGAAAGCGACCAGGCACGGCACGCGCCGGTCACGCCGATGAAGGATGCCGCCGTCCTCACGGCCCTCCAGTACCTGAGAGACCGCGGGCTGGGCACGCACTACGCGGCGGTCAAGACGGCGTCAGCCGCGCAACAGCGCTGACCCGGCGCCGATCAGCGCCCCGAGCAGCAGGGCGAAAATCGGCAGCATGCTCAGTCCGAAGCCGATGCCGCGCTTGGCGGGATCTGCCACGTAGCTGCGCAGGTACACGAAGCGACCCACCAGGTAGACCGTGCCCAGGACCGCGGCCCACGACGGGCTCACGTAGTGCGCGAACAGCCAGAGTCCCGGCAGCAGCGCAATCAGCAGTTCGAGCGTGTTCATCTGCACGCGGAAATAGCGCTCAAAGACCGGATGCCCCGTCACCGCCGGACCGTTCACCCCGAACTTGCCGCGTGCCTGCCCGACCAGGATCGCAAAAAAGATGTACTGCATGAGCGCGAGCACGGCGACGATGGCGACGAATTCCATGGCTTCTCGATTCCGGGGCAACCGGGATGGGTGTGACGGCCCGCAGATTCCATTACCATCGCGCGCAGGTCAACTGCTGGCGCCCCGCACCGTCCAGAAAGGAGCACTCGACATGGTTGGATTCCTGCTGCGC
>JAPLSF010000345.1 GCA_026398785.1 Pseudomonadota bacterium
GTGCCCATGGCTTTTCACTCCTTCGGCGGCTGGAAGCGCTCGCTGTTCGGGGCCCTGCACGTGCACGGCCCGGACGGCGTGCGCTTCTACACGCGGCTCAAGACCGTGACCTCGCGCTGGCCTACCGCGCGCAGGGAAAGCGCGCAATTCGTCATGCCAACGATGAAGTAACGGTAGACTTCGGCTACCTTACGCGCGGCCGTAGCTCAGCTGGATAGAGCATCAGGCTTCGAACCTGAGGGTCGGGGGTTCGAATCCCTCCGGCCGCGCCAGTCAATCCACCCAGTGACAAACTTCCAGGCCGGCGGGGCACAAGCCCGCGTCGTGCCGTTGAGAGCGCAGTATGCACAAGCCTTATTCCCGTTCATGGTTGCTGCGGGCAGCCATCGCTCTGCAGCTCATTCCCGCGCTCGCCGTCGCTGACGATGCCGGTGCCGAAGGTGCCGGTCTCGAAGTCATCACAGTCACTGCGCAGAAGGTCAACGAAGACCTGCAGAAGACCAGCGCCGCCATCACGGCGATTTCGGGCGACACACTGGTCAGCGCCGGTGTGTATGACATCCGCGGCGTGCAGAACCTGATGCCGCTGGTCCGGTTCCAGGCGGAGAACGCCTCGACCGAACTCTATATCCGCGGCGTGGGCTCGACGCTCGACCTGCCCAACATCGAGCCACCTAACGCATTCAATTTCAACGGCGTTTACATCCCGCGCGAAGGCACCAGCGTCGGATTGTTCGACATCTACTCCATAGAGTTGTTGCCGGGACCGCAGGGCACGCTGTACGGGCGCGCGGCGCTCGGTGGCGCAGTCAACGTCGGGTTCAATCGGCCGACGCAGGAACTGGAGACGAGCGGTGTGCTCGAGGTGGGCGACTATTCGCTGTTGCACGGCACGATCGTGCAGAACCTGCCGGTGTCGGAGCAACTCGCCCTGCGCGGGGCGTTCGACTACATCGAACGCGACGGTTACCTGGCGACAGGCGCGGATTCCCAGCAGGATTATGCAGGCCGGCTCTCGGCGCTCTACGCACCGAACGACGATCTCGACGTCTACGTCTGGCTGCACGGTGCGAAGAAAGACGGCAAGTCGCCCAACCTCGTGCGCCGCGGCTTCAACGACGGCACGTTCGACGGCAATCCCAACGCGTTCAACACCAGCGATCCCTGGGACGACCGCATCGATCCGGGTGCGCCGACGGCGTCGCCTCAGGATTACGAGAACATGGTGATCGGGGCGGAGGTCAACTGGGACCTGGGCGACGTCAAGCTCACGTACATCCCCGGCTACTTCTACCTCGACTGGGCCGCGGACTACTGGCTCGAGAACATTCCCGCGCTGCTCACCGCGCACTACAACCAGGTCACCAACGAGCTGCGCCTCGCGAGCGACACGGATTCGAAGCTGCTGTGGCTCGCGGGCCTGTATGCGTACCAGGTCACGAACTCCGGCGATTTCATCGTCGGCGGTTTCCCACTCTCGCAGATTTCGCGCAACCGGCTCGAAGGCTATGCAGCCTTTGGCGAGGCCACGTATTCACTGACGGATGCGGTGCGTCTCATCGCCGGGGCGCGCTTCAGCTGGGACCAGCGCGAAGGCGAAGGTCAGACGGCGTTCGGTGAGCCGTTCTCGGCCGACGAGGATTACGACAACGTCGACTGGAAGCTCGGCGTGGAAGTGGACCTGGGCGCGGACGCGATGGCGTACGCGACGATCCAGACGGGTTACCAGCCGGGCACGTACAACGCATTTCCGGCCACGCCCGAACAGTCGAACCTCGTGGAGTCGGCGACGATGACGGCCTGGACAGCCGGTATCAAGAGTCGTTTCCTCGATGGCCGCCTGCAGGTCAACGACGAGATCTTCTATTACGACTACGCAGACTTGCTGGTGCAGTCGTTCAACCTGAACACCGCGCTGCTCACGACCTTCAATGCCGACCAGACGACGATCTGGGGCAACCAGCTCGACGTGCTGTTCGCGCCGACCGGTCGCGACCGGCTGAACCTGTCGGTGGGCTACCTCAACGCCAAGTACGACGACTTCATCGTCCCGGACAGCGTGAACATCGGCATCCCGAACCGCGATTTCGGCGGCTACCCGCTGCAGAATGCGCCGGAGTGGACGGTGTCCGCCGGTTATCAGCACGAATTCCAGGTCGGTCCGGGTCGCCTGCTGGCGCGCATCGAGTCGCGCTACGAAGATTCGTTCTGGGGCACGTTCGCGCAGTTCCGCGGCACCGAGCAGCAGGACTACTTCAAGACCGATGCATCGGTCACGTACTACGCGCCCGACGATCGCTGGAGCCTCGGGCTCTGGGTCAAGAACATCGAGAACGAAGCGGTGCTTGCGGCAGCGACGACCGGCCAGTTCGGGCCGTACGCCGACGTCTTCATCGAGCCGCCGCGCACGTACGGTGCGCGCTTCACCTTCAGGCTCTGATGTCCTGCGACCCCTTCCGCCGCAGCGGGCGGGGTGAGAAGAAAGGGCGGGACGTTGCCGACCCGCCCCTTGCCGAGCGCCGTCCTGGCGCGATACCGGCTAGAACTCCTGCGAGAACTTGATCCCGATCGTGCGCGGACGCTGTGGCACGACGTAGACCTCGCTGCCGCAGACTGTCTCCAGGCACGCGGCAAAGCGCGAGACCTGGGCAAGTTCGTCGAACACGTTCGACACGAACAGTTCGAGCCTCCAGCCGTCCTTGCCGAAGCCCGCTGCGACATCGGCGACCGTGTAGCTGGGCATGTCGCCGAGGATGGAGTTCTCGAGGTCGCGGAGGTCGGTCCGCCGGTCGTCGGAGTAGACCACCGAGCCCTGCACGTAGCTGTCGAACGTCCCTACAGGGAACTCGTAGCGCACCGTTGCATTGGCCTTCAGCTCAGGCGTGACGGGCAGCGGGGTGCCCTTGGGCGCCTCCGGATCGGCGGTCGTGGGATTGCCGTCGTCGTCGACGCTCGGGCAGTCCGCACGAGTCTCCGGCTTGCCGTTGGCGTTGACGAAGCCGCAGTAGTTTTCCGTCAGCTCCGAGTCGAGCCAGGCGAAACCTGCGGAGATGCCGAGCCGGTCGGTGACCGCCCAGCTGACGTCCATTTCGACGCCGTCGATCTGCGCCGC
>JAPLSF010000069.1 GCA_026398785.1 Pseudomonadota bacterium
TGCGGCAGGTCGTCGACGTGGATCTGGTATTCGTCGAGCCACTCGCGGTATGGGCGCGCGGTCGCGAGCGAGTGCTTGATCTCGTCGTCCTCGACGATGCGGCCCTGGGCCGTGTCGACCAGGAACATCTTGCCCGGCTGCAGGCGGCCCTTGCAGACGACGTCCTCGGGCGGCACGTCGAGCACGCCGGCTTCCGACGCCAGGATGACGAGGTCGTCCTTCGTCACGTAGTAGCGGCCCGGACGCAGGCCATTGCGGTCGAGCACGGCGCCGATCTGCGTTCCATCGGTGAACGAGATCGAGGCGGGACCGTCCCACGGCTCCATCAGGCTCGAGTGGTACTGGTAGAAGGCGCGCTTCTCGTCGTCCATCGACTCGTGGTTCGACCACGGCTCGGGGATCATCATCATCACGGCGTGCGGGAGCGAGCGGCCGGAGAGATAGAGCAGTTCGAGCGTGTTGTCGAACATGCCCGAGTCGCTGCCGTTCGGGTTGATGATCGGCCGGATCTTCCTGATGTCGTCGCCGAATGCCTCGGCCTCGAAACGGGCCTCGCGCGCGTGCATCCAGTTGGCATTGCCGCGGACCGTATTGATCTCGCCGTTGTGCGCAATGTAGCGGTAGGGGTGCGCACGGTCCCAGCTCGGGAACGTGTTGGTGCTGAAGCGCGAATGGACCAGTGCGAGCGCGGTCTCCAGCAGCGGGTTGTGCAGGTCGGTGAAGTACTGGTCGAGCTGCGTGGTGAGCAGCATGCCCTTGTAGACGATCGTGCGCGCCGAGAGGCTCACGATGTACCAGTACTCGGCGCCCGAGAGCGTCGAGGTGCGGATTTCGTTGTAGGCGCGCTTGCGGACCACGTAGAGCTTGCGCTCGAACGACAGGTCGTCGGCGATGTCGGGGCTGCGGGCGATGAATACCTGCCGCATGAACGGCTCGCACGAGCGGGCGGTCTCGCCGAGCATGCCGTTGCTGGTCGGCACGGTGCGCCAGCCAAGCACGGTCATGCCTTCCGACTGCACGACCTGTTCGAACTTCTGCTCGACCTGGCGGCGGACCGTCGGGTTGCGCGGCAGGAAAATGATGCCGCTGCCGTACTGGCCAGCCGCGGGCAGCGGGATGCGCGCCTTGCGGCACACCTCTTCATTGAAGGTGTGCGGCATCTGCAGCAGCACGCCCGCGCCGTCGCCGGTGTTGATCTCGCAGCCGCAGGCGCCGCGGTGGTCCAGGTTCTTCAGTACCTGGATCGCCTGCTCGAGGACGCGGTGCGACTTGTGACCCTTGATGTTGACGACGAACCCCTGGCCACAGGCGTCGTGCTCGTTGCGCGGGTCGTAGAGACCTTGCTTGGCGGGCGGGCCCAGCTGCACGGGCTGGTCCCCGTGGACGCCGTCGATCGCATCCGTCGCAGAGGTAATCGGTTGCTGTGCGCTCATCGTCGGCCCTGCCTGTGGTCATCAGGCGTCGTTCAGGGGCAAGGAGTGGCCGCCGCTCGCGGGGAGCCGGCCCTCCTGAACCTGTCGACGGTCGTGGATACGTGACTGATATGACATGTGATCCCGGCTGCGTCAATGCACTGCAACAAAGTGGTCTAAGTTTCAGCCCGGATGCCATTTCGCCATGGTTGGACGGGGTAGCGCGGGTCGGTACATTTCTGCTAGCTTGCGCCCCGCAGGTGGATCGAAAAACAAAGGGGATTCAAATGGATGCATCGACGGCAGCCGGCACGGTTGGGGCCGGACTCGGAGTCTTTCTGCTGGTCCTGGTGGTGGTTGGCGCCATCAGCGGTCTGATCATCGGCGGCATCGCCCGTTTCCTGCTGCCCGGTCCCGATCCCATGAGCTGGCCGCGCACGATCCTTTATGGCATCGGCGGCTCGTTCGTGGGCGGCATGGTCGGCCGGCTTCTGCACGTCCCCGAGTACCTGAGTTTCGTGCTGTCGGTCGCCTGCGCCGCCGGCCTGATCTGGTTCTTCACGCGCCGCAACAAGCCCGCAGCCTGAGACCTTGTCCAGAGTCAAGAAATTGTAACCAGTTGATTTATAACGGTTAACAGAGCGGCCAGGGAACAGCCCTGGCCGACTCTGGTAGCCTCGCTGGAACTTTCAGGTCGACGTCCCCGTCCTAACCGGACCCAGGCGAACCGGCGGCCACCCCCACAGCCACTCATGGAGGGCTTTGCGCCGGCCGCACCCACAACGTGATTCGTGTCACTGCGCCGGAACCTCGTTTTGACCGAGGCCCCCTGGTACCCGTACACCGACACGGCCGGACTGCACAGCAAGGAGCCCAACCATGGCAAACCACCGAACCGCGCGCATGGGCGCGAAGCCGAGCCTGGCCACCCTCGTGGCGCTCGCGGCGCTCGCCCTCGGCTTGCCCGGCGGCAACGCGTTGGCGGACAAGCAGTCGGCGTCACCTGGCGTGGTCGACATCGCCTTGGCCATCGAGCGCGGCATCTTCACCGTACAGGAGGGCGTCGTCTCCTGGTACGGCGCGCAGTTCCAGGACCGCAAGACCGCAAGCGGCGAGCGATTCGATTCCGGTGCGTTCACGATGGCGCACCCGCGACTGCCTTTCGGCACGATGGTGCGCGTCACCAACCTGCGCAATGGCCGCAGCGTGGTCGTCCGGGTCAACGACCGCGGACCGTTCGTCGGCAAACGCATCGCAGACCTGTCGCAGGCCGCCGCGTCCGAGATCGGCATGATGCGGAAGGGTGTGGCCCGGGCCCGCATCGAAGTGCTCGACGGCGAGGCGGTGTCCGCCACGACTCCCTGACCGTCTCGTCCAGGGTTTTCGTGACGCAAGCGATCCCGGCTGAGAGCAGGTTGGAAAGACTGGTGGCCGCAGTGCTGCGCACTGTGCTGCGTGCGACCCTGTTGCCGACGTTCCGTCCCGGGCGACCGATTCCCGAGCAGCGTCGCCGGCTCGCGCTCGTCACGCGGCTGACGCTGCCAGCACGCGGCGTCGACTTCACGGTCGCTACCTGCGGTGGCGTGCCCGGTGAGTTCGCACAGACCCGCGGCCTCGCGAGCACTCGAGGCACGGTGCTGTACCTGCACGGGGGCGCCTATTGCGTCGGCTCGCCCGCGACGCATCGCGCCATCACCAGTCACCTCGCGCGCCGCACGTCGGCCCGCGTCTTCGTCGCGGACTACCGGCTCGCGCCGGAGCATCCATTTCCGGCGGCTGTCGACGACGCCGTCGCAGCCTATCGCGCGCTGCTGCGTGACGGCGGCTCGCCCCAATGCATCGCGATCATCGGCGATTCCGCCGGCGGTGGGCTTGCGCTCGCGACGGCGCTGCGATTGCGCGACCTTGCTGAACCATTGCCCGCAGCGCTCGTGCTGTTCTCACCCTGGGTCGATCTCGGCACTCCAGACCGGGGCGTCGAACCCGCGGGCGAGACCATGCTGTCACGCGCGTGGACGGCGGAATGCGCGCGCCTGTACCTCGGCGGCCGCGACAGTAACGATCCGCTGGCTTCGCCGATCAACGGCGACCTGCGTGGACTGCCACCGACGCTGGTGCAGGTGGGGCAGGACGAACTGCTGCTGCCCGATGCACGGCGCCTGCAGTCGGCGCTAGCCGCCGCAGGTGTGCCGGTCGAGTTGCAGGAGTACCCGCGCCGCTGGCA
>JAPLSF010000402.1 GCA_026398785.1 Pseudomonadota bacterium
GTAGGCGCTCTGGGCGCCGGCTGGAACGCCGCGCGAGATGAAGGCACAACTTCTGTCGATCAACGTCGCGATCAAGCCGCAGCCGGCGGACGAGATGGGCGCGCATTAAAACCAGCGGTTGAGTTGGCCCCAACACGTGCGAAGGGCTCTGCCCTTCGATCCCGCCAAAGGGCTAGCCCTTTGGAAACCCTTATTTTAAAGGGCGGGTCCAGGGACTAAGTCCCTGGTCGGGGAGTTTGAGGGGCGAGGCCTGCGCGCACCGGGTGATGGCGACCACCTGTTCCGATCCATGACGACCAGTCGTTCCGACTGATGGCGACCACCCGTTCCGGTCCATGGCGACCAGGCTGTGGAGGGGTGTGACGGGCACCGTTGGGTGAACCTCGAATCGGCATGGCCTCGCCTCTGGCAACAGGGAGCGGGGAATGGCCCAACAGAGATTACCCATGCGGAACATCCGCGACGTGCTTCGGCTTTCGGCCGCCGGCATGTCCAAGCGCAAGATCGCGGCCGGCCTCGGCGTCGGGGCCACGGCCGCCGGGGAGTGTCTTCGGCGCGCGCGCGAGGCCGGCGTCGGCTGGCCGCTGCCCGACGACATGACCGATGCCGTTTTGGAGGCGCGGCTCTATCCGGCCTCGACCGTGCTCGCCGAGATCAAGGCGCGTCGGCCACAGCCGGACTGGGCGACGCTGCATCGCGAGCTCAAACGCAAGGGCGTGACGTTGCAGCTGGTCTGGGAGGAGCATCGCGGAGCGCACCCGGACGGCTTCGGCTACAGCCGGTTCTGCGAGCTGTACCGCGCCTGGGAAGGCCGGCTGTCGCCGACCATGCGGCAGACGCATGTTGCCGGCGAGCGGCTGTTCGTCGACTACGCCGGCACGACGATGGACGTGATCGACGGCACGACCGGCGAGTTGATCAAGGTGCAGCTGTTCGTCGCCGTACTCGGCGCCTCCAGCTACACCTGGGCGGAAGCGACCTGGACGCAGACGCTGCCCGACTGGATCGGCTCGCACACCCGGGCGTTCGCCTTCTTCGGTGGCGTGGCCGCGATGGTGGTGTCCGACAACCTGAAGTCCGGCATCACCAAGGCCTGCTTCTACGAGCCCGCCGTCAATCGCAGCTACGCCGAGATGGCGCGCCATTACAGCACCGCGATCGTGCCGGCCAGACCCTACAAGCCGCGAGACAAGGCCAAGGTCGAGGTCGCCGTGCAGGTGGCGACGCGGTGGATCATCGCCAAGCTCAGGAAGCGGCAGTTCTTCTCGCTCACCGAGCTGAACGAGGCGATCGCCGTCGAGGTGGCGGCCCTCAATGCCCGCGTCACGCGGCATCTGGGTGCGAGCCGCAAGGCGCTGTTCGAGGAGTTGGAGCGGTCGGCCCTGAAGGGGCTGCCGAGCGAGCCATACGTCTACGCCGAATGGAAGGAATGCAAGCTTGGGCTCGATTATCATGTCGAGGTCGAGAAGCACTATTACTCCGCGCCCCACCAGCTGCTGCGCGAGAAGGTTTGGGTGCGGATCACAGCGCGCACCGTCGAGGTGCTGCATGGCGGCGCACGCGTCGCCGCCCATGTCCGGTCCTCATCGAACCGCCGCCACACCACCGTGCGCGAGCACATGCCGTCGGGCCATCAGCATCATGCCGATTGGACGCCCGCCCGCATCCAGCGCAAGGCCAACGAGATCGGTCCCAAGGCCTCGGCGCTGATCGAGATCATCCTGCGCGAGAAGACGCACCCGGAGCAGGGCTTCCGGGCCTGCATCGGCATCCTCAGGCACGCCAAGGCCTTCGGCCCCGAACGGCTCGAAGCCGCCTGCGGCCGGGCGTTGGAGATCGGTGCCCGCTCGTACACGTCGGTCACTTCAATCCTGAAGAACAACCTGGATCGCAAACGGCCCGAACCCGCCACGGACGGGCCGGCGATAACGCACGACAACATCCGTGGCCCCCGTTACTTCCACTGAGGAGACGACACGCAATGCTGACCCATCCAACCCTCGACCAGCTCAGAGCGCTCAAGCTCGACGGCATGGCCGACGCCTTCATCGAGCTGCAGGACCAGGACAGGGCCAAGGACCTGTCCCACGCTGAATGGCTGGCGCTGCTGATCGACCGCGAGGCGACCAACCGCTCGACCGGTCGCTTCCGCAGTCGGCTCAAGGCTGCCCGGCTCAGGCATTCCCAGGCGTCGATCGAGGACGTCGACTACCGCGCGGCGCGGCGGCTCGATAAAGCCTTGTTCCAGCAGCTGGCCGCCGGACGGTGGATTGGCGACCACCGCAATCTGCTTGTCACAGGGCCGTGCGGGGTCGGCAAGTCGTGGCTCAGCTGCGCCCTGGCGCAGAAGGCCTGCCGCGACGGCTACAGTGTGCATTATGCCCGCGTGCCACGGCTGTTCGCCGATCTCGAATTGGCCCACGGCGACGGCTCTTTCACCAGACTGTTCCGCACGCTTACCAAGGCCGACCTGGTGATCCTCGACGACTGGGGGCCTGACCGACTGACCGCCCCGCAGCGGCGCGATCTGATGGAGATCGTCGAGGAGCGGTACGGCCGCGGCTCGACGCTGATCACCAGCCAGCTCACCGTCGACAAGTGGCACGACGTGATCGGCGAGCCCACCTTTGCCGACGCCATCCTCGATCGCCTCGTCCACAACGCCTACCGGCTCGCGCTCGATGGGCCTTCCATGCGCAAGCCCGAGACGCCGGAGATTGCCGAGCCGCAGAAAGGGCTGCCGATGAAGGAAGAGGCAGGCGGCACCGCAGTGCCCGAAATCAAGCCGCTGAAGGGAGCCCGCAAATGACCACGACACGCCGCGCCCCGGCTGCCGCCGGCACAACGCGAGAGAACCCGCGTCTGCAAAAACCGACGCGAAAAGGATGACCATCATGCTTGACGACGCCAGCGAACACTGAGATCAGCAGACGTACTCAACGGTGCCCTCGCAACCCCCGCGCCACACTGGTCGCCATGCGCTGGAATGGGTGGTCGCCATGCGCCGGAACGAGTGGTCGCCTTCCCCGGAATGCGCAGCATGTCGTCGACAGCGGCACCGGTTATGGCTCCGCGCCAGTCGAGCGTGAACGTGCGGCCATTGCGCCTGACTTTGATGTTCGAGAGATCTGCATCCGGACGGACGCCGCCGGCTGCCCGTAGGGCTGCGCCGACAAAACGTTCCATCGGACTGTCGCCGAACTTGTTCAGGGCCCGGTCCAGC
>JAPLSF010000294.1 GCA_026398785.1 Pseudomonadota bacterium
ACGATCGCGTCGCCGAAATCGACTGCCTCGAGCGCACGCTTGAACAGGCCGGTCTGCTCGGCGAACACGACGACAGGCTTGACCAGGCTGACCACGTGCCGCAACCGGCCGAAATCGCCGGGCATCAGGGAGTAGTTGGCACTGACCGGGCAGACGGGCACGCCTGAGGCCATGCCGCCGAATTTCACGACCGCGTGAGCGATCGAATTGCCCGAAAGGATCAAAAGCGAGCGGCCGGCCGGCAGGCGCTGGTCGATCAGCCACTGCGTGACCGCATCCGCCGCGTGCTTGAACTGGCCGAACGAGTACTCGACCCACGGGCCGCCCTTGCCCGCGCGCTCGGCAATGCAGGGACGGTCGGGATCGCGCGCTGCCCACTCCGACAGTTGTGCCGGCAGGTTGGGAACGAAAGGCGCGAGTTCAGTGACGGGCTCGACGACGAGCGTGCCGTCGGCGCGCCGTTCGACGCGCATGTCGGACGGTGGAAAGTACGTGGCGCGAAACGGTGCCTTGGCCGGGTTCATGGAGGCTCAGGACCGATCGTAGGACAGGTCGCTCGCGTCCTTGTGGCCCAGGTGCATGCCCGGTTTCGCCGGATCGAACAGGCCGGTGCACCAGCCCTCGCTCGATGGCGTGTCGCGGTTCCAGTCGAACACCGTACGACGGTGCGCAATCTTCCACTGGCCGTGACGTCGCTCGAAGCGGTCGACGAGCCTGCCGCCGGTGAACGTGTCGGTGGATTTCCCATTCGCAGCAAACCGGGCGAACGTCCATAGGTAGGTTTCGACCCAGGCCACGTCGCCGTCGAATTCGATGTGGCTCGTGCCGAGCAAATGCTGCATCGGCCCCATGAGGCGGATGCGCGGCACCGCGCCGTCCACGTACGCGAAGGCATTGCCGGTGTAGTTGCCGCCGTGCTCCTCGATCGCGTCCGGGTGGTAGCAGGACTTGAGCAGGTCCGAGTCGGCGCGGTCGACGCCGCGCGCATAACGCGCGAGGACTTCCTGGATCTCGTCCCTGGCGAGCATGCGCTCGAGTCGCCGCTGCGCGGTGTCGGCCGCACCCGTGACGGTACTCATGGAGTTGTTTCCCCTGCGTGATCGGGCATCATGCCAGAAGACTTGCGTAATAAGACTGAAAGGATACTTGGCAATGGTCAAGCACGAAAGCCGCCCGGGCCCTCGCGTCGCGATCGTCACCGGAGCGGGCACCGGACTTGGCCGCGCATACGCCCGCAGGCTTGCGGCCGACGGCTTGCGCGTCATCGTAAATAACCGCCGGCGCGAGGTCGATGCGACCGGGCGGGGCAGCGCGGACCGTGTCGTCGAAGAGATTCATGCAGCGGGTGGCGAAGCGGTCGCGAATTCCGAAGACGTCTGCGCGGCAGGCGCCGGCGAGCGCATGGTCGAGCAGGCCCTGGCGACCTGGGGCCGGCTCGATGCGCTGGTCAACAATGCCGGCGTCGACCAGCACGCTGCCTTCCACAAGATCGACCTGGACGCATTTCGCAGCATTTTCGACGTCAATTTCTTTGGCACCGTAGGCGTGACGCACGCGGCCTGGCGGCACATGCGCGAGGCCGGCCACGGTCGGGTGCTCGTTTCGACGTCCTCGGCCGGTCTCCATGGACTGCACGGCCTCTCCGCGTACGCGGCTGCGAAGGCGGCGCTGATCGGTCTCGCCCGCTCGCTGGCGCAGGAAGGCGCGGCGCGCGACTTATTTTGCAACGCAATAGCCCCGTATGCCGCAACACGCATGACAGCAGCGCATACACAAGACGCCGACGCGCTTGCGACGATGGCCCCCGAGCGGGTTGCGCCGTTGGTTTCGATGCTGGTGAGTGAGCATTCCCGGGTCAACGGCCAGGTGCTCGTGGCCGGCCGCGGCTGGGCCCGCCGCTGTGCAACGGTCGAACTCGAGCCGCTGTTGTACGTCGGGCATGACGCGCCAACTGATGCGTCCACGCAACGGTTTGGAGACCCGCTGTGCATCGACGGTATTTGCCGCGAGTTCCGCGATGCGCTCGATTCGTACCAGGACTTTCAGGCTCATGTTGTCGGGGACTTGCCACAACCCTAGGCGCGGGGTAGCCTACGAAGGTCTAGTTAAGCAAGCGACTGTGGCGCTGTGGGATGCAGTGCGCGGATCGCAGTTGCGAATCACGCTAAGGGGGACTCAGATGACATTCGATCGCATGCGCCAATCCGCCCGCCGAGGGCCGTCCGTCGCTTACGCGGTGGCCACCATACTCTCTGCGTCAGCTGCTCTACCCGCACTCGCAGACACCACAGAGGGGCTCGAGGAGGTCGTCGTCACGGCGCAGCGCCGCGAAACGTCTTTGCAGACCACCGCAGTCGCGATCTCCGCATTCTCGGGCGAGAAGCTCGCCGAAGATAAGATCTTTACGGTCAGCGATCTCGCGAACAGCGTGCCTGCCTTCTCCTTCACTGCGAACACTCCGCTCGACGTCGAGTTGAACATCCGCGGCATCACCAACACTCGGCTCGATTCTCCGACGGCGGACCCGTCCGTCGGCACGTTCGTCGACGGCGTGTACATCGGTCGCACGGGCGACTACAACTTCGACTTCTACGACCTCGAGCGCATCGAAGTCATCCGCGGCCCGCAGGGCGTGCTGCTTGGCAAGAATGTGGTCGGAGGTGCGCTCAGCATCATCACCGCGGCGCCGAAGTTCGAGAACTCGGGCCAGGCCATGCTCTCGTTCGGCAACTACGATGCGATCACGGTGGGGGGGTACGTCACCGGCGGGCTTTCTGACGACGTGGCGGGTCGCGCGTCTTTCCAGGCGCGCAAGCACAGCGGCTACGGTCGCGACGTGCTGCACAACCGGGACGTGGAAGACCTCACTTCGTTCCAGGGCCGCGTCCAGTTGTTGTGGGAGCCGGGCGAAAGCGGCTGGCGCATCCGCGGTATCGCCGACTATTCGCAGGACTCGACCAACGGCATCAACGTCGTTGCCGTCGACGGTGGCACGAAGGAGTGCGAAACGAGCTACCTGCGCACGAACTGCACGCGGCCGTGGAGCAACCTGCGCGCATACCTCGGCATCACCGATCCGCGCGAGAACATCGCCCAGAGCATCGAGTACAAGGGTCAACCGCGCATCAACCAGTTCATGGAGCGCGACGGCCACGGCCTGACGCTGGACATTGAAAAAGACTTCAAGGCCTTCACGTTCAACTCACTGACGGGCTATCGCAAGGCGCAGAGCGAGCAGGTTTACGACCAGACCGGCGCAGGCCCCGAGGCGCTCGCCTGGAGCGTGCCGCAATGGGCCGCGTACATCGCGTGGATGAACGCCAAGTACGGCACGCGGCCGCCGACGTCGAACAACGGCCAGTTCCTGTTCGCGCAGCCGGTCGGCGAAAAAGTCGACGCCAACGCCTTCAGCCAGGAATTCCGCTTCACCTCGATCCCCAGCGACAGCCGCTTCGACTGGATCGGCGGTTTGTACTACAAGAATGACAACATCGAGAAGACCGACCGGTTCATCGGCGAGAACTTCCTTGGTGCGGTGATCCCGGGTGGCAACAACCCGCTGTCGACGCTCAGCGGTGAGAACCGCTGGGACAACGAAGGCGAGACCGAGAACATGGCGGCCTTCGCGCAGGTTGGCTTCAAGTTCACCGACGCCCTCAAGCTCAACGTCGGTGTGCGTTACACGTCGGACGACAAGAGCGGCACGGTGAGCGGCCTCGTGGTCGAGACGGGTGACCGTTTCAGCCCGAACGACCCGCGTGCCAACGTGACCATCGAAGCGCTGTGTCGCGCCCCGGACGGCACCATCATCCGCACGCCGACGGGCGGCACCGGTGTCGCTACTTGTGCCGCACCGAACGCGTGGATCTATGCGGAAGGCACGGGCTACACGACGAACTACGGCGAGAAGTGGACCGAAGTCACGCCACAGGCAACACTCGAGTGGACCGTCACCGACCAGGTATTCACGTATCTGACGTACTCGGAAGGCTTCAAGGGCGGCGGTTTCGACGACACGCCGGCAAACCCCGCGCAGGCATCGACGCCGTTCGATCCGGAGAAGGCGAAGAACTACGAAATCGGCATCAAGTCCGACTTCTTCGACAATCGCTTCCGCGTCAACGCCGACGTGTTCTACATGGACTACACGAACCTGCAGGTCACGCAGACCAACGCAGCGTGCCTGTGCAATATCACGGACAATGCAGCGAGCGCGGAAATCAAGGGCGTCGAGGCCGAGTTTTCGTACTTGCCGCTGGACAGCCTGCGGCTTTCGCTGTCCGGTTCGTATGTCGACGCCAAGTACAAGGACTTCCTGGAGTCGGCGATCAATCCGAGCACCGGCCAACGGCTGGACAGTTCGGACAATCGCATGCAGCGCACGCCCGAGACGCAGGTCACCGGTGCCGTCGACTACACGATGGGCCTCGGCAGCTGGGGTAAGGCACTCGACTTCCGCGTGAACTACACGTGGCAGAGCGACATGTACTGGGCCACGGACAACATCGCGTCCGAGCCTTCCTACGGCTTGCTCGACGCCCGTATCGCACTCGCACCGGAAGATGCTCCGTGGCAGGTGGCGATCTGGGGCCGCAATCTGACTGACGAGCTGTACCGCACGAACATCATCTCGTTCTTCGGCGAGGAAGTGTCACAGTTCGGCATTCCGCGCACTTACGGCGTCGATTTCACCTTCAAGTTCTGATGGCCCAGTTCTGATGGTGCGGGGCGGTGCGCTTACGGCGCACCGCCCTGACCGTCCTGCAATCAGCATGAGCGCGATCCCGGTGCGATTGCGGAGGCATGCTGCGGTCTAGAGCTTGTCGCGGCGCAGCTTCATGCCCGCGCGCTCGCGATCCCATGTGTCCGCGGTGACGCCCTGGTCGCGGAAGTAGACCTTGCGGATCTTGTTCGTCTCGGTCTTCGGAATCTGCGCGACGACGCGCACGTAGCGCGGCACCATGAAGTACGGCAACCGCGGAATCAGGAATTCGGTGAGCGCGCGCGGATCCACCGTTCGTCCCGGTTTGGATGTCACCACGACCATCACTTCCTGTTCGGCGATTTCGCTCGCGACGCCGACCGCGGCCACTTCGTCGACATCCGGGAACTGGCGCACGCCGTTCTCGACCTCGAACGAGGAGATGTTCTCCCCACGGCGCCGGATCGTGTCCTTCCTGCGATCGACGAAGAAGAAATTGCCGTCGTCGTCCTGCCGGAACAGGTCGCCCGTGTGGAACCAGCCGTTGCGCCACGCAGCCGCTGTTGCTTCCGGCTGGCCGTTGTAGCCGGCATTCATCGACCACGGATGCAGGCTCCGCACGATCAGCTCGCCGATCCCGCCGCGTGGCACTTCGATGTCGTGGTCGTCGACCAGTCGTGCCTGGATGCCGGTGCGGGGTTTGCCGCAGGAGCCGTAGACGTGGGTATTGAGGTCGGTGACCAGCGGCGCCGAGACCTCGGTCATGTTGAAGCCGGTCAGGTATTCGAAGCCGAAGCGGTGCGCGAAAGCGATGGTTTCTTCGCTGATCGGGAACATCGTCAGGCACTGCAGCGGATTGTCGCGGTCGTCCGGTCGCGGCTCGGACTTGGCGAGGAACGCCGCCATCACGCCGAT
>JAPLSF010000267.1 GCA_026398785.1 Pseudomonadota bacterium
GGCCGCCATGCCGGTCATGGGATTCCTGCTGCGGCGGATCGGAGCGGAATTCGTGGATCGTCACTCCGCCGGCGGCCGGCAGCGCGGCGCACGGCGGGTGATGCAGCGCGCGGAGCAAGGCCACTCCCTCGTCTTCTTCCCCGAGGGCACGTTCGACTCGGTCATCGGACTCAAGCGGTTCCACATCGGCGCCTTCGTGGCTGCGGCTCGCGGCGGTATGCCGCTGGTGCCGACCGTCATTCACGGTACGCGTCGATCAATGCCGAATGGCGCGCTAGTGCCGATGCCGGGGACGATCCGCATCGAGATCCTGCCGTCGATCGACGGCGCCGGGCGTGAGCCCGACGAACTGCGGGACGCGGCGCGCGCAGCGATGCTCGAGCGGCTCGGTGAACCGGATCTCGCGGAACTGGCGGCGGCTCCGGCTCGCGCGCGCTGAAATCCGTCGCCACGATCCATGGGTCGCGCCGGATGCGGCCCTTAGCGGCGCTGCACTTCCTCCCTCCGGGTTCCTGGGCCGGGACGCCGTAAATCCATCCCTGGAGGCTCCGGCCGCGACGTCCATGTCGCGGACGGCCCGGCCCAGGAACCCGGAGGGAGTTAGCGCTAGCGCCGTGGATGTCGCGCGCATCGCGCGCGACCAAGAGGCTCGTGGGGTTTGATTCCGTTCGGCGGGCCGTGCGCCGCATGGACGCGTCGCCCGGAGCCCCCAGGGACGGGTTTACGGCGTCCCGCCGAACGGAATCAAACCCTGCGAGCCTCGACGATTGCCACTCGTTGCGTCGACCAATGCGCTCCGCGCTTACATGCTCCGCCGGTACTGCCCGCCAACCTGGTACAGCGCGTTGGAGATCGACCCGAGCGACGCGACCTTCACGGCCTCCATCAACTCGGCGAACACGTTGCCACCCGTCGCGGCTTGATTCTGCAGACGAGCGAGCGCGGCCGGACGCTGTTCCGCGTTGCGAGCGAGGAAAGCGCGCACCGCCGCGACCTGATCCTGCTTCTCCTCTTCGGTCGAGCGGATCAACTCGGCGTTGCGGATCGCGTCGTCCGACCCTGCCTTCGCCAGGTACGTGTTGACGCCGATGATCGGCAGCCTGCCGTCATGCTTCAGCGTTTCGTAATACAGTGACTCTTCCTGGATCTTGCCGCGCTGGTACATCGTCTCCATCGCGCCGAGCACGCCACCGCGCTCCGAAATGCGGTCGAACTCCCGATACACGGCCTCCTCGACCAGATCCGTCAGCTGGTCGATCGCGAACGAGCCCTGCCACGGGTTCTGCGTCTTGTTGAGGCCGAGTTCCTTGCCAATGATCAACTGGATCGCCACCGCACGACGCACCGACTCTTCCGTCGGCGTGGTGATCGCCTCGTCGTAAGCGTTGGTGTGCAGGCTGTTGCAGTTGTCGAACAGCGCATAGAGCGCCTGCAACGTCGTGCGCACGTCGTTGAACTGGATTTCCTGCGCGTGCAGGCTGCGGCCCGACGTCTGGATGTGGTACTTCAGCATCTGCGAGCGCGGGCCTGCGCGATAAAGGTCGCGCATCGCGCGCGCCCAGATGCGACGCGCCACGCGGCCGATCACCGCATACTCCGGATCCATGCCGTTCGAGAAGAAGAACGACAGGTTCGGCGCGAAATCGTCGATCTGCATGCCGCGCGCAAGGTAGTACTCGGCGATCGTGAAGCCATTCGCGAGCGTGAACGCGAGCTGCGACACCGGGTTCGCGCCTGCTTCCGCAATGTGGTAGCCGGAAATCGACACCGAGTAGAAATTTCGAACGTCGTTGTCGGTGAAGAACTGCTGCACGTCGCCCATCATGCGCAGGGCGAACTCGGTCGAGAAGATGCAGGTGTTCTGCGCCTGGTCTTCCTTGAGGATATCCGCCTGTACGGTGCCGCGTACGAGCGACAGGGTCTCCTTGCGGATCTTCTGGTAGGTGTCGGCATCGAGCAATTGATCGCCCGTCACGCCGAGCAAGCCGAGGCCAGTGCCGTCATGGTTCGGCGGCAGCGCGCCCTTGTACGTCGGGCGCTGACGACCCTTGTATCGCGCAGCGATCTTCTTCTCCGCCGCCTCCCACTGGCCCGTGGCCCGCAGGTGCTGCTCGACGCGCTGGTCGACCGCGGTGTTCATGAACATCGCGAGGATCATCGGCGCCGGGCCATTGATCGTCATCGAGACAGACGTCGTCGGTGCGCAGAGATCGAAGCCCGAGTAGAGCTTCTTCATGTCGTCGAGCGTCGCGATCGACACGCCGGAATTGCCGATGCGGCCGTAGATGTCAGGACGCTCGTCCGGATCCTCGCCGTACAGCGTGGTCGAATCGAACGCCGTCGAGAGACGTGCAGCACCATGGCCGCCCGCGACGTAATGGAAACGGCGATTGGTGCGCTCGGGACCGCCCTCGCCCGCGAACATGCGGGTCGGGTCCTCTTCTTCGCGGCGATACGGGTAGACGCCCGCCGTGTACGGGAACTGGCCCGGCAGGTTCTCTTTCAGCAGGAACGTCAGCTGTTCGCCCCAGTCACGGAAACGGGGTACCGCGAGCTTGGGCACGCGGTTGTGGCTCAGCGTCGGCACATAGTTGTCGCCGCGAATCTGCTTGCCGCGGACCGTGTAGGTGAACTGATCGTCGGTGGCCGACTTCGCCATCGTCGGCCACTGCCGCAGCAGCGCGAGGCCATCGGTGCCGACCGCCTCGAGCGCATCGTTGTAGGCGGCCCGCAGTCGCAGCAGCGCAGAATCGGTACCGCCATCCGCCAGCGCCGCCGCACCGCAGCGCTCCAGCGGTTCGGGCAATGACGCATCGCCCAGCGTGCGCAGCGCCTCATGCAGGCTCTGGGCGCGGCTCGCTGCCTGCGCGCGATGCTCGACCGCTGCGTGCGCGCGCCGGCCGTTCGTCGCGATCTCGGCCAGGTAACGCGAGCGCTTCGCCGGCACCAGCGCATGGCGCTCGACCAGTTCGGTCGGGCCCGGGTCCGTGACTGTCCAGCGCCTCTCACCGCCGGCCTTCTCGTCGAGCCGCGCGCAGAGCGCGGCAAAGAGGCGATTGACGCCCGGGTCGTTGAAGCGACTCGCGATGGTCGGGAACACCGGCACCTGGTCGTCGGGCCGCTTGAACTCGACCCGGTTGCGGCGCCACTGCTTGCGCACGTCGCGCAGCGCATCCTCGGCGCCACGCTTCTCGAACTTGTTGAGCGCGACCAGGTCGGCGAAGTCGAGCATGTCGATCTTTTCGAGCTGGCTCGCGGCACCGTATTCGCTCGTCATCACGTACATCGGCACGTCGACGAGGTCGACAATCTCGGAGTCGCTCTGGCCGATGCCGGCCGTTTCGACGACGACGAGATCGAAGCTCGCGTACCGCAGCAGGTTGAGGACATCGGCCAGTACCGCGCTGGTCGCGAGGTTCTGGCGGCGCGTCGCGAGCGAGCGCATGAACACCTGCTCGGCTGCGAGCGAGTTCATGCGGATGCGGTCACCGAGCAGCGCGCCACCGCTGCGGCGGCGCGTCGGGTCCATGGCGACGACGGCGATGTTGCGATCGGGGAACTGCCGCACGAAACGCAGCAACAGCTCGTCGGTCAGCGACGACTTGCCGGCGCCGCCGGTGCCGGTGATGCCGACGACCGGCGTCCGCTTCACGCTGCGCGACACGGCACGGCGCAAGGTTTCACTGACTGGCGCGTCGGCCGCACCACGCTCGAGCGCGGAGATGGTGCGCGCGATCTGCTGATGGTCGCGCGGACCGACCGGTCCGAACTCGAAGCCCGGGCGCGTTGCCTTGCGCACGCGCGTGAAGACGTCGTCGATCATGCCGTCGAGGCCGAGCTTGCGACCGTCCTCCGGCGTGTAGATGCGCTCGACGCCATAGGCCTCGAGTTCCTCGATCTCGTGCGGCGCGATCGTGCCGCCGCCGCCCACGATGATGCGGATGTGCGGCGCGCCGAGGTCCTGCAGCATGTCGACCATGTACTTGAAGTACTCGACGTGCCCGCCCTGGTACGAGCTGCAGGCGATGCCGTCAGCGTCTTCCTGGAGCGCAGCGCGCACGATGTCGGCAACGCTGCGGTTGTGGCCGAGGTGCACGACTTCGGCACCGTGGGCCTGCAGCAGCCGGCGGATGATGTTGATCGCAGCGTCGTGACCGTCGAACAGCGAAGCTGCGCTCACGAACCGCAGCGGAGCAGCCTCGCCCGTCGCGCCCGCAGCCTGTTGCGATTCACCTTCACGGCGGACAGTTGAGGATCCGGACATCTGCATTCCTCCAGCCGCCGGGCTGCACCCGGCCAGAAGTTACTATTGAGTAGAATCTTACCGGGTAGTATGATTAGCGACCTATCCGCAGTCAACCGGTCCCGTCATGGCCGACAGTACTCCAGCGAACCCGACCGCCGACCCGGCCGCAGCATGGCGTGGCCGGCGCCGCCGCCAGGACCACGGCACCAAGCGCGACGCGGTGATCCGCACTGCAGCGCGGTCGTTCGACGAGCGCGGGTATCACAACACGTCGCTGGACGACATCGCCGCAGCGCTCGGCGTCACCAAGCCCACGGTCTATTACTACGTCTCGAACAAGGAGCAGCTCCTGTTCGAATGTTTCCTGGCCGGCCTCGAGCCGATCCGTGCCGCGCTGCGCCGAGCGGAACAGACTCCGGGAAGCGGACGCGACCGCTTGCGCGAAGTCATTCGCGATTACGCCGTCGCGATCGCGTCCGAGTACGGCTGGTGCATGGTCCGTGCAGAACACCAGGACCTCGGCCCGGAACTCAGCGTGCAGGTGCGCTCGCTCAAGTCCGAAATCGACCGCGGCATCCGGCGTCTGCTGCAGACCGGCATCGACGACGGTTCGATCGCCGTGGCCGACCCGAAGCTCGCCGCGTTTGCGATCGCAGGCTCGCTCAACTGGATTGCACATTGGTATCGCGCCGGCCGCAAGCTAACGTCGGATGACGTCGCCGACGCGTTCGTGCAGTTCCTGGAGCACGGCCTTGCGCCGCGCGCACCCGATGACGGCATGCGCGTGCCCGTGCGCGCTCGTGTGCGGCGCACTCGCCCCGTTATCAAGGGCTGAGTCGCCCAGTTCGGGCCTTTTTCTTGCGCTGCAAAAAGCCCGCAGCGTAAACTCCGACGGCTTTGGCACGCTGCCCCAGATTCTTCGAGGACGTCCCCCATGTCTGACTCCATCGTCATCGCCGCTGCCCGCAGGACTCCGATCGGTGGCTTCCAGGGCATCTTCGCGCCGGTCTCAGCAACCCAGCTGGGTTCCGTAGCCGCCGCGGCCGCGCTTGCCGACGCTGGGCTGTTGCCCGATACGATCGATGAAGTGATCTTCGGCTGCGTGCTGCCTGCCGGCCTCGGCCAGGCCCCCGCGCGTCAGGCGGCCGTCGGTGCCGGCATCGCGATGAGTGTTCCGGCCACGACGATCAACAAGATGTGCGGCTCGGGCATGAGGGCTGTGATGATGGCGGCGGACCAGATCCGCGCCGGTTCCGCGCGGGTGATGCTCGCGGGCGGCCTCGAGTCCATGACCAACGCGCCGTACCTGATGCTGAAGGCGCGCGCCGGTTATCGCATGGGCCATGCCGAGATTTACGACCACATGTTCTACGACGGCCTGCAGAGTCCCTGGGACGGCAAGGCCATGGGTTGCTTTGCGGACGCCACAGCCGCCAAGTACGGTTTCTCACGTGCGGAGCAGGACGCATTCGCCGCTGAGTCCGTGCGTCGCGCGCAGCGTGCCTCGCAGGAAGGCGACTTCGTTGCCGAGATCGCGCCTGTGACGATCAAGACGCGCAAGGGCGAGCAGGTCGTCGCGACCGACGAAACGCCCTTCCTGCTCGACATCGACAAGATCCCGACCCTGAAGCCCGCGTTCAGCAAGGACGGCACCGTGACGGCGGCCTCCTCGTCCTCGATTTCCGACGGCGCGGCCGCCGTCGTGATCGCGAGCGAAACCGCCGCGAAGGCGGCCGGCCTCAAGCCGCTCGCCCGCCTGGTCTCGTACGCGAGCCACGCACAGGCTCCCGAATGGTTCACGACGGCGCCCGCTCCTTCGATGCAGAAGGCGATCGACCGCGCGGGCTGGAAGGTATCCGACGTCGACCTGTTCGAAATCAACGAAGCCTTCGCCTGCGTGGCGATGGCCGCGATGCGGGACCTCGGCCTGCGGCACGACCAGGTCAACGTAAACGGCGGCGCGTGTGCGTTGGGTCACCCCGTCGGCGCGACCGGCGCTCGCCTCATCACCACGCTGCTCCATGCCCTGCGCAAGCGCGGCCTGCGCCGCGGCGTCGCCTCGCAGTGCATCGGCGGCGGCGAAGCCTGCGCCATCGCCATCGAACTTCTCTGATCTCCAGCTTTTCCCGAGGGATCCATGCAGTTGCACGGCAAGGTCGGGGTCGTCACGGGCGGCGCGCGCGGAATCGGCAAGGCCATCGCCAATGCATTCGCCGAGCGCGGCGCGACGCTTGCGCTGCTCGATCTCAACCAGGCCGACCTCGACGCGACGCGCGCCGAGTTCGAAGCGCGCGGCGTCAAGGTGAGCGGTCACGCACTCAACGTCGCGAAGGAAGACGAAGTGATCCGCGCGCTCGACGATGTCGTCGCAGCGCACGGCCAGCTCGACGTGCTGGTGAACAATGCCGGCATCATCAAGGATGCCGTGCTGGTGAAGGTCAAGGATGGCGCCGTCGTGAGCAAGATGACGCTCGCGCAGTGGCAGGCCGTCATCGACGTCAACCTGACCGGCGTGTTTCTTTGCGGTCGCGAAGCCGCCGAACGCATGATCAAGCTCGGCCAGGGCGGCGTGATCATCAACATCTCGAGTATCTCGCGCGCCGGCAACGCGGGCCAGAGCAACTACTCCGCCGCCAAGGCAGGCGTCGCCGCGATGACGACCACGTGGGCGAAGGAACTCGCGCGCTTCGGCATCCGCGCCGGTGCGATCGCGCCCGGCTTCACCAAGACCGACATCCTCTCGGGCATGCCGCCCGAGATGCTCGAAAAAATGATCGCGCCCGTGCCGCTGCAGCGGCTCGGTCTCGCGGAGGAGATTGCGCACACGGCGGTCTTCATCGTCGAGAACGACTTCTTCACGGGTCGCTGCATCGACGTGGACGGCGGTCTGCGACTGTAGACTTGGTCTTTTCCGCAAGGGGGGAGCGAACCGATGCTGATCCAGGACACACACGCCATCGTCAGCGGCGGCGCCTCGGGCCTCGGCCTGGCCGTGGCGCAACTCGTCGTTGCGGCGGGCGGCAAAGTCGCCCTGTTCGACGTCAACGACCAGGCTGGCGTCGAAGCCGTACAGAAACTCGGCACTGCCGCGAGCTTTCACAAAGTCGACGTGACCTCGGAGAGCGCCGTGGCCTCTGCCGTTGCAGCAGCAACTGCCGCAATGGGCGGTCTCAACCTCGCCGTGTGCTGTGCAGGCGTGGGCTGGCCCAAGCGCATGGTAGGCAAGGAAGGCACGATGCCCGGCGATTTCTTTCGCAAGGTCATCGAGATCAATCTGGTCGGCTCGCTGCTGCTCTGCAAGGAAGCGGCGGCTGCGATGCAGAAAAACGCGCCCAGTGCTGAAGGCGAACGCGGTGCCCTGGTGCTGACGGCATCCGTCGCTGCGTTCGACGGTCAGATCGGCCAGGTTGCTTACGCCGCGTCGAAAGGCGGCGTGGTCGGCATGACGCTGCCGATGGCGCGCGAACTCGCTTCTTCCGGCATTCGGGTCGTCACGATCGCACCGGGCCTGTTCATGACGCCGATGCTGGCTGGCCTGCCGGAAGAAGCGCGCGATTCCCTCGGCAAGCAGGTGCCGTTCCCGCCGCGGCTCGGCCGGCCGACAGAATACGCGCAACTCGTGCGCCAGATTGTCGAAAACCCGATGCTGAACGGCGAGACGATCCGACTCGATGGTGCGATCCGCATGGCGCCGCGCTGAGCTGCCACGGTCTCGTCGCGACTACAGCGACATCGCAACGATCCACGGTATCCAGCGCCACCCCGGCTACCTTCCGGTTCGTTCGGAAGGCAACCGTGCCTGCGCCGCAGGCTGCAGCTCAGACGCCGCGCATTCAACCGGATCGTGCGTGTTCCCGTGCTTGCGGCACGCCGAAGCACGCCATCGATTACATCGACGCGTAGTTCGGACCGCCACCGCCTTCCGGCGTCACCCAGTGGATGTTCTGCTGCGGGTCCTTGATGTCGCACGTCTTGCAGTGCACGCAGTTCTGCGCGTTGATCTGCAACCGCTGGCCACCGCCCTCTGCCGGCACGAACTCATACACACCCGCCGGGCAATAGCGGCTTTCGGGCCCGTCGTAGCGCGCGAGATTCACCGCGACCGGGATCGACGGATCGCGCAGACGCAGGTGCACGGGCTGGTCTTCCTCGTGCGCCGTCCCTGACAGGAACACCGACGAGAGCCGGTCGAACGTCAACTTGCCGTCCGGCCGCGGATAGTCGATCCGCGGCATCTCCGCTGCAGGCTTCAGGCATTCGTGGTCGGCCTTGCCATGCCGCAGCGTCCAGCCGACGAGCGCGCCGAGGCCGAGTTCGTTGAGCCACATGTGGACGCCGCCGTGTACGGTGCCCGCCCACAGGCCCCACTTCAAGCCCGGCTTCACGTTGCGCACCTTGTGCAGGTCGCGATACGCCCACGAGTTGCGGAACGCTTCCGGGTACGCTGTCAGTTCATCGTTGGCGCGGCCCGCTGCGACTGCCGCGAATGCCGCCTCGGCTGCGAGCATTCCGGTCTTCATCGCATTGTGCGAGCCCTTGATGCGCGGCAGGTTCACGAAACCCGCGGTGCAACCGATCAGGGCACCGCCCGGGAACGTGAGCTTCGGGATCGACTGCAGGCCGCCTTCGTTGATAGCGCGCGCACCATAGGCCAGGCGCTTGCCGCCCTCGAAACAGCCGCGGATCGCCGGGTGGGTCTTGAACCGCTGCATCTCTTCGAATGGCGAGAGGTGCGGGTTCGCGTAACTCAAATGCGTCACGAAGCCGACCGAGACCAGGCCGTCGCCAAAGTGATAGAGGAACGAGCCGCCGCCCACGTCGTTCGGCAGCGGCCAACCCTGGCTGTGCACGACGAGTCCGGGCTGGTGGTTTTCCTTCGTCACCTGCCAGAGTTCCTTGACGCCGATGCCGTAGAGCTGTGGATCGACGCCGTCACGCAGGTTGAACTTCGACATCAGCTGCTGCGACAGCGAGCCGCGGCAGCCTTCGGCGAACAGGGTGAACTTCGCGTGCAGTTCCATGCCCTGCGCGTAGGAGTCTTTCTGCTCGCCATTCTTGCCGATGCCCATGTCACCGGTCGCAACGCCCTTCACCGCACCGTGGTCATTGAACAGCACTTCGGCTGCCGCGAATCCGGGGAACACTTCGACGCCCAGTTCCTCGGCACGCTGGCCAAGCCAGCGGCAGACGTTGCCGAGGCTCGCGATATACATGCCGTGGTTGTCCATCAGCCGGGGCAGCAGCCAGTTCGGAATGCGGTGCGCCTTGTCCCTGGTCAGGACCAGGAAGCGGTCTTCCTGCACGGGCGTTGCGAGCGGAGCGCCGCGTTCCTTCCAGTCCGGAAACAATTCCGACAGCGCGATCGGATCGATGACCGCACCCGAGAGGATGTGCGCACCGACCTCGGAACCCTTTTCGAGCACGCAGACGCTGAGTTCGCTGCCGGCCGCGGCCGCCTGCTGTTTGAGTCGAATCGCCGCTGCGAGACCCGCAGGCCCGGCCCCGACGACGACCACGTCGAACTCCATCGCTTCGCGCTGCATGAACCCTGCCCTCGTACCGCCGGCGGCGGCCTGTGGTGGAAACCCGAATTGTACATCGTGACTCCGCTCGTGATAGTGCGGCGCAACAGTGCTGCGTCGAACCTGCCTGGCGCTGCTGGAGATCCGTTTGGGCCCGCTTGGAATCACCGCCCTGCTGCTCGTCGCGTCCGGGGCATTCGCCTGGCTCAGCATGCGCAAGCTCGCCATCGTCGCGGCCCTGCAGCCAGAGGTTCGCTGGGACCACCCCTGGGCTCGAATGCGCACCGTCCTGTCGAACGGCCTGTTGCAGCAACGGATGGTCCGTCGCGAGTGGAAGCCCGGGGTGATGCACACGGTCATCTTCCTGGGGTTCGTCTCGCTGATCGTGCGCAAGCTGCAGCTCGTCGTGATCGGCTTCGACGGGGAGTTCGCGTTCACCGGGCCGCTCGGCGACGCCTTCACCGTCTGGAAGGACCTGATCGAAGTCGGCGTGCTGCTGGCCGCAGGCTATGCCTTCTATCGCCGATTGCTGCTGAAACCCGCGCGTCTCGAGCCCAACCGCGAAGGCCTGCTGGTGCTCGGGCTGATCACGATCATCATGCTCACGGACTTCGCCTTCGACGCATTCCGTTTCGCGCAGCTGTCCGACTCGGTACCGGCCATCGCGCATGAGCGGACTCATGCCCCGATCGGTGGCTGGCTCGCTTCGCTCGTGTCGGGTTGGACGCCAGTCGCCCTCGCGACTGCCACCGCGATCACGTACTGGACGCAGATGATCATGGTCTGCGCGTTCCTCGTGCTGCTGCCGCTCGGCGAGCACTTCCACATCGTGACTGCCCTGCCCTCGCTCTTTTTCCGCCGCGGCCGGCCGGCCAATGTCGTACCGACAGTTGACCTGAGCCCGCTCATGAACGACTCCGCCGATGCGAGCGAACTGCAAGCCGGTGCGCGCAGCGTGGCGGACCTTGTCTGGAAAGACGCGCTGGACGCCTTCACGTGTACCGAGTGCGGTCGCTGCAAGGACGCCTGCCCGGCGTTCCAGACCGGCAAGCCGCTCTCGATGAAAGACGTCAACGGCAGCCTGAAGCACCACCTGCTCGAACAGCGCGAGGCCATCCTCGCCGGTGGCGCGGCGAAGCTGAACCTGCCGGCCCTGGTGGGCGACGTCATCAGCGAAGACACGCTGTGGGCATGCACCACCTGCGGCTACTGCGAAGCCGCCTGTCCCATCGAACTCGAATTGCTGCCGAAATTCTACAGGCTGCGCCAGCACCGCGTGATGATGGAAGGCGAGTTCCCCGCCGAACTCAAGAACGTGTTCAAGGCATACGAAGTGCAGTCGAACCCATGGGGACTGCCCGCGGACACGCGCGGCGACTGGGCCAGGGGACTCGCAGTCCCGCTCATCCGCAGCGCCGAGGACATGGCCAAGGTCGAGTGGTTGTATTACGTCGGTTCCGCGGAATCCTTCGACCAGAATGGCCAGAAGATCGCCTGCGCATTCGTCGAGATCCTGCGTGAAGCCGGCGTCAGTTTCGGCATCCTCGGCGCGCAGGAGCCCACGACCGGCGAGTGCGTGCGCCGCGCCGGCAACGAGCTGCTGTTCCAGCAGCTCGCAACGACGCTCGTCGAGTCCTTCAATGGGCTGGGCGTCAAGCAGATCGTGACCTGCGATCCGCACGCGTTCAATTCGCTGCGCAACGAATACCCCGCATTCGGGGGCCAATGGGACGTGGTGCACCACACGCAGCTGATCGACCGGCTGCTGGCCGAACAGCGGATCGAAGTGCGGCCGACGCACGCACGCGTACTACTGCACGACCCCTGCTATCTCGGCCGCCACAACGGCGAATTCGAAGCGCCGCGTGCAGTGCTCGGACGAGTCGTCAGGGACGCGTTGCTCGAGTTTCCCCTGCACCGCGAAAAGTCGATGTGCTGCGGCGCCGGGGGGGCGCGGATGTGGATGGAAGAGCACATCGGCACGCGCATCAACGTCACGCGCGTCGAGCAGGGCCTACCGCAGCGCCCGAATGTGATCGCGACCGCCTGTCCGTACTGCTCCGTGATGCTCGGCGACGGCCTGAAGACCAAGAACCTGCATGAGACGATCGTGACGCGCGACGTGGCAGAACTGGTTGCTGCCGCCATGGTGCACAATCGCGCCAGCGGCTAGCATTCGCGGTGTGACCGACGACACCCCACACTGGATCCCGTCCGCCGAACGCGTCGCTGCAGCGCAGCTGACGAAATTTCATGGGTTTGCCTGCGAACGCGGCGCGCCGAGCGGCGACTACTCGTCGCTGTGGCAATGGTCGGTCGACGAACCGGCCACGTTCTGGAGTGCCGTGTTCGACTTCGCCGGCGTGATCGCCGATCGCAGTCCCGGGCCGGTCTTGCGCGATGGTGAGCGCATGCCCGGGGCCACCTGGTTCGAGGGCACCCGGCTGAACTTTGCCGAGAATCTGCTGCGCGGCGCCGGCAACGGCCTCGCCATCATCGCGCGCGACGAACGCGGCCGGCGCCGGGAGCTGTCCCGGGACCAGTTGCGTGCCGAGGTCGCACGAGTAGCCGATGGCTTGCGGGCCGCGGGCGTCGGCGCCGGGGATCGCGTCGCGGGCTTCATGCCGAACCTGCCGGAGGCAATCGTCGCGATGCTGGCGACGACCAGCCTCGGCGCCACCTGGTCGTCATGCTCCCCCGACTTCGGCATTCGCGGGGTCATCGATCGCTTCGGCCAGATCGCGCCGAAGGTGCTGTTCACGGCGGACGGCTACTACTACGGCGGCAAGACGCTCGATTCGATCGAGCGCATCGCAGGCATACTCGCAAGCCTGCCTTCGGTCACGTGCGTCGTCATCGTGGCGAATGTGAGTCCACGACCGGACCTCGCGCGATTGCCCACGGCACGTCATTACAAGGAGTTCGGTGGAGCGGACGCGACGCTGCGATTCGAGCGCATGCCCTTCGATCACCCGCTCTACATCCTGTACTCGTCGGGCACCACCGGCGTGCCCAAGTGCATCGTGCACGGCGCGGGCGGAACGTTGCTGCAACACCTCAAGGAGCACCAGCTTCACTCCGATCTGCATCCGGGCGACCGGCTGTTCTTCTTCACGACGTGCGGCTGGATGATGTGGAACTGGCTCGCGAGCGCACTGGCATCGCAGGCAACCGTCGTGCTGTTCGACGGTTCGCCATTCCATCCGGACGAAGGCGTGTTGTGGCGACTGGCGAGCGAGGAGCGTGTCGCCCTGTTCGGCACGAGCCCGAAGTATCTCGCTGCGCTGGAGAAGAGCGGCTATCGACCCGCCGGCCAGGTCGATCTCGCGCACCTGCGCACCGTCCTGTCGACAGGCTCGCCGCTGGCGCACGAGCAGTTCGACTTCGTGCGGGACGCCATCGGCGCCGACATCCAGCTCGCGTCGATTTCGGGGGGCACCGACATCGTGTCCTGCTTCGCCCTCGGCAATCCCACGCTGCCCGTCTACCGCGGCGAACTGCAATGCCGGGGACTCGGTATGCGCGTCGAAGTGTTCGACGACGACGGCCAGCCGCTGCAGGGCCAGCAGGGCGAACTCGTCTGCACGACGCCCTTCCCTTCGATGCCGATCGGCTTCTGGAACGATCCTGACGGCAGCCGCTACCACGCCGCCTATTTCGAGCGCTTCCCGAACGTCTGGTGTCACGGTGATTTCGCACTGCTTACTGCACGCGGCGGGATCGTGATCCTGGGACGTTCCGACGCCGTCCTGAATCCAGGCGGCGTCCGCATCGGTACCGCAGAAATCTATCGGCAGGTCGAGAAGCTGGACGAGATCCTCGAGAGCATCGCGATCGGCCAGGACTGGGGCAATGACGTGCGCGTCGTGCTGTTCGTGCGTCTGCGTGCCGGTGTCTCGCTCGACGTGGCGCTCGAAAAGCGCATCCGCGACGTGATCCGGAACAACGCTACGCCGCGGCACGTGCCGGCCAGGATCGTCGCGGTCGGTGACATCCCGCGCACGATCAGCGGCAAGATCGTCGAACTTGCCGTGCGCGAGGTCGTGCACGGCCGCCCGGTCAAGAACACCGATGCACTGGCAAACCCGGCAGCCCTCGAGGAGTTCCGTGACCGGCCGGAGTTACGCAGTTGAAGCGCCACGCATGAAGCGGCGCGCCGATCTGCAGCAGGAATACCAGGCCGCCCTCATTCGCCACGGGTATCGCCCGGACGCTTCGCAACTGCAGGCGGTCGACCGCCTGTCGGACCTGGCGGCACGCCTGCGCAGCGCAGAGGACCGTGCGCAAGGGGGTTTCTTCAGCCGTTGGCGAGCCCAGGCGCGCCAACGCGACGGCAGCACGGCCGGCGAGCGAGGCGTATATCTCTGGGGTGGCGTCGGCCGCGGCAAGACCTTCCTGATGGATCTCTTTCATGCGCACGTCGGCGTGCCGACGCGACGCGAACACTTTCACCGCCTGATGAAGGACGTGCACGCGCGTCTCGGCCAACTGCGCGACCTCCCCGATCCGCTGGAGCACGTTGCGGCTGACATTGCGCGCGACACGCGCGTGCTGTGCCTGGACGAACTGTTCGTAGCCGACATCGCCGACGCCATGCTGCTGGGCGGACTGTTCGCGGGCCTGTTCGAACGCGGCGTCACGCTGGTCTTTACATCGAATCTGCCGCCGTCGCAGCTTTACTGCGATGGACTGCAGCGCCAGCGCTTCCTGCCGGCCATCGCCGCCATCGAACTTCATTGCGAAGTCATCAACGTCAACGGCGGCGAGGACTACCGCCTGCGCCTGCTCGAAAAAGCACCGCTGTACCTTGATGCGCGACTGCCGGACACGCAGCGGCAGCTCGAGACGCGCTTTGCCGATCTTTGCGGCGGCAACACCTGCACACCGGGACAGCTGGCCATCGAGGGCCGCGACATCCCGTTCGTCGCGCGGGCGGACGAGGTGGTGTGGTTCGACTTCGCTGCCATCTGCGACGGACCACGCTCCCAAGCCGACTACGTCGAAATCGCGCGCGACTTCCACACCGTGCTGGTCAGCAGGGTGCCGCAGATGGACCAGACCCTGGACAACCCGGCCCGCCGGTTCATTGCGCTGGTCGACGAGTTCTACGACCGCGGCGTGAAGCTGGTCCTGGCCGCGCACGCGCCCGTCGACGAACTGTATGTCGGCGACCGTCTCCGTTTCGAGTTCGACCGGACGCGCAGCCGGCTGGCGAGTACCTGGCGCGGCCGCACCGCCCCTGAACTGGCGCGGCTGGCGCCCAATTCGTTACAATCGAAAACTTCTGCTGCAGACGGCCCTCACGCCTTGACCTCGCCGTTGATCAAACTCGAATCGTTCCTGCCCTACCGGCTGTCGGTGCTCGCCAACGTGACGAGCAACGCGATCGCTGCGGCCTACGAAAAACGCTTCGGACTGACGATCCCCGAATGGCGGGTCATCGCGGTGCTGATGCGCCACCCAGGACTGTCGGCACGCGAAGTCGCCGAGAAAAGCCGCATGGATGCCGTCGCGGTGAGCCGCGCCGTCAATCGCCTGCTGCGCGCTGGCCGCTTGCGCCGAGCCGTCGCAACCGATGACCGGCGCCGCTCCATCCTGCAGGTCTCCGCGGCCGGAGCCGCCGTCTATCGCGGCGTCGCCCCCCTCGCCCTCGAATTCGAGCGTTCGCTGCTCGACACGCTGACGAACGACGAACGCGCAGCGCTCGACCGCCTGCTCGAAGTGCTTACGCAGCGTGCTGAAGCCCTTTCCGTGGACCTGCGCGCGCCCAGAAAAACCGCGCGCGGTCCCAAGGCGCGACGCCTGCAGACACGTCGCGACCCTGCCCGATGACTACAAAAAAACGATATACCAAGGACGCCCCGCCATGCCAGGAACGATCCCCGCTGCTCGACAGCACCTGATCGACGACATCGCGAAGCTCGCGCGCAAGACCCGCGGAGCTCCGCTGCCGCTGCCAGCGTTCGTGCAGACCTACTACCGCGGCGTCGGCGAGGAAGACCTGCAGCTGCGCGATGCGGCAGCGTTCGCAGCATCAGCCGCCGGACACCTCGGGTTCGGCGCCCTGCGCCGTGCCGGCGAACCCAAGGTGCGCGTTTTCAACCCGCAGCTGCAACGTGACGGCTGGGAATCGCCGCACACGATCGTCGAGGTCGTGACCGAAGACATGCCGTTCCTCGTCGACTCGCTGGCCGTCGTGCTCGGTGACTCCCGCCTGCCGATCCAGTTGATGATCCACCCCGTGCTGCGCATCGCCCGGGACCGTCGTGGCAAGTTGCGGAGCATGCAGGAGCACGAAGACACCCTCGGCACCATGGAATCCTGGCAGCACGTGGCGGTGCCGCGGATCGGCGATCCGGCGCGGCTCGAAGCACTGCGCCTGAATATCCTCCGTACGCTGGACGACGTGCGGCTTGCGGTTTCCGACTGGCCGGCCATCCGTCAGCGGGCCCTGGATATCGCCAAGGATGTGAATGCCGGTGTTCCCGCCATTCCCCGTCGCGAAGAAAAGGAAGCGGTTGAGTTCATCGAATGGCTCGCCGACGACCACTTCACTTTCCTCGGCTACCGGGAATACAGGCTCGAGCGCACACGCTCGATGGATCGCCTGGTACCGGTGCCGCGTTCCGGCCTCGGCCTGCTGCGCACGGGCGCGGGCCGTCCGCAGCCGAAGCCGACGGTGCTCACCGGCGAACTGCAGCGCAAGGCGCGTGAGGTCGCACTGCTGATCGTCACCAAGGCCAACTCGGTTGCCACCGTGCACCGCGCGACGTACCTCGATTACGTCGGCATCAAGACATTCGACCAGAGCGGTCGAGTCATCGGCGAGCGACGCTTCATCGGCTTGTTCACGTCGAGCACTTACAGTACCAGTCCGCGCGAGATTCCCCTGCTGCGCCACAAGGTGCAGCGAGTGGTGGCCCACATCGGCGTGTCGCCGACAAGCCACGACGGCAAGGCACTGATGCAGGTGCTCGAAACCTTTCCGCGCGATGAACTGTTCCAGTCGACGGTGCCGGAGCTCGTGCGGACGACGCGCGGCATCGTCAACATGTACGAACGCCAGCGCGTGCGGCTGTTTGCGCGTCGCGACCCGTACCAGCGTTTCTTCTCATGCCTGCTGTACGTGCCGCGTGACCACTACAACACCCAGGTCCGTGAACGGATCGAGCGCATCCTGCTCGAAGAACTCGCGGGCGTGGCCCTCGAGTCGCAGGTGCAGATTTCCGAATCGGCCCTCGCACGGCTCCACATTCTCGTGCGGACGGACCCTGCCCGCGGCGTGGTGGCCGACGTCGAACGCATCGAACAGCGCATCACCGCCGCGATGCGGACGTGGACCGACCACCTGCGCGACGAACTGCACGCGCGCTTGCCGCCAGAAACGGCCGATCGACTGGCCGAACGCTTCGAGGATTCATTCCCCGTCGCGTACGAGGAAGACGTGCCGCCGGCCGAGGCCATTCGCGACCTGCAGGAACTCGCGGCACTGGACGCCAGCCCGACGGCACTCGGGATGGAACTGCGCCCCGGCGACCCCGCCAGAGGCGCGCTCCACCTGCGTCTGTATCGCCGCGGCGAGCCCGTCGCGATGTCCGACATCCTGCCGCTGCTCGAAAATTTCGACCTGCGCATCCTGAACGAGCGGCCGTATCGCGTGGCACCGACGGACGGCTCGACGCTCTGGATCCAGGACCTGGAGGTCAAGCATGCGGGTGGCCGCACGCTGGATCCCGAACTGGAGGGACGCCGCTTCGAGCAGGCATTCTTCGCCGTGCATCACGGCCAGGCCGAAAGCGACGGCTTCAACCGGCTCATCCTGGCCGCCGGTCTCGACTGGAAACAGGCGCTGATCCTGCGTGCCGTTTGCCGTTACCTGCTGCAGACCGGCATCCCCTTCAGCCAGCGCTACATGGAGGCGGTGCTCGCCCGCAATCCGTCGATCGCGGCCCGCCTGGCCTGGACCTTCGAATCGCGCTTCGACCCCGACCTGAAGCCTGCGACGCGCACTGCGCAGGTCAGAGCCTTGGCCGAGGACATCGACGACGCGCTCGAGCAGGTCACGAGCCCCGACGACGACCGTATCCTGCGCTCCTTCCGCGCCGTGATCATGGCAACGCTGCGCACCAACCATTACCAGCGCGGAGCAGACGGCAAGCCGAAGTCCTACCTGTCGCTGAAACTCGATCCCAAGTTGCTGCCCGAACTGCCGAAGCCGCGCCCGATGTTCGAGATCTGGGTGTACTCGCCACGCATCGAAGGCGTGCACCTGCGCATGGGCAAGGTCGCGCGTGGTGGCCTGCGCTGGTCCGACCGGCGCGAGGATTTCCGTACCGAAGTGCTCGGCCTGATGAAGGCGCAGAACGTCAAGAACACGCTGATCGTCCCGGTCGGGGCGAAGGGCGGTTTCGTGCCGAAGCAGATGCCTGCCGGCGCCACGCGCGAAGACGTGCAGCGCGAGGGCACCGAGTGCTACCGGATATTCATCCGCGCGCTGCTCGACATCACCGACAACGTGCGCGGCGACAAGGTCTTGCCGCCAGAACGCACGGTGCGCTACGACACCGACGATCCCTACCTCGTGGTGGCCGCCGACAAGGGCACCGCGACGTTCTCCGACACGGCGAATGCACTCTCGGCAGAGTACGGTTTCTGGCTCGGTGACGCTTTCGCATCGGGCGGCTCCGCGGGCTACGACCACAAGAAGATGGGAATCACCGCGAAGGGTGCCTGGGAGTGCGTCAAGCGGCACTTCCACGAGCTGGACATCGACACGCAGTCGCAGGATTTCACCGTCGCCGGCATCAGCGACATGGCCGGCGACGTGTTTGGCAACGGCTTGCTGCTGTCACCGCACATCCGCCTGGTTGCGGCATTCAACCACCAGCACATCTTCCTCGACCCGGAACCCGACAGGATCCGCAGCCTCGAGGAACGCGAGCGGCTCTTCAACCTGCCGCGCTCGTCATGGAGCGATTACGACACGACGCTGATTTCCAGGGGCGGCGGCGTATTCCCGCGCAATGCGAAGGAAATCGCCCTCACGCCCCAGGTGCGGACACTCCTCGGCATCGAGGCGCCCAAGGCCACGCCGCCGGAGATCATCCGCGCGATCCTGAAGCTGCCGGTCGACCTGCTCTGGAACGGCGGCATCGGCACCTACGTGAAGGCGTCGTGGGAAGCGAACTCCGCCGTCGGCGACCGCACGAACGACGGCGTCCGCGTCGACGGCCGCGAGCTGCGCTGCAAGGTGGTCGGCGAAGGTGGCAACCTCGGGTTCTCGCAGCTCGGTCGCATCGAATACTCGCTGCGCGGCGGCCGCATGAACACGGACTTCGTCGACAACTCCGGCGGCGTCGACTGCTCCGACCACGAGGTCAACATCAAGATACTGCTGAAAGCGGTGCAGGAACGCTCGCGCATGACGACAGCGGAGCGCAACCGGCTGCTCGGATCGATGACGGAGGACGTCGGCCAACTCGTGCTGCGCGACAATTACCTGCAGAGCCAGGCGATCAGCCTGCTGCAGGCGGGCGCGCCGGAGCGGCTCGGCGAGCATGCGCACTTCATCCGTTCGCTCGAGCTCGACGGCGTGCTGGACCGCGCGCTCGAATACCTGCCGAGCGCGGAGGAAATCGAGGACCGCCGCCGCGCGGGGCTGGGCCTGGTGCGGCCGGAAATCGCGATGCTGCTGAGCTACGCGAAGATTGCGCTCAGTACGCAGTTGATCCAGTCTGACGTGCCGGAGGATCCGTACCTCAGCCAGGAACTCGACCGCTACTTCCCGCCGCAGCTCGCAAAGCGCTACGGCAAGTTGCTGGGCGAGCACCGGCTGAAGCGCGAGATCATCGTCACCGCGACGACCAACAGCATCGTCAATCGCATGGGTCCGACCTTCGTCGCACGCACCCAGCAGGACACCGGAGCCGACGCCGCCACGGTGGCGCGTGCCTATTCGATTGCGCGCGAAGTGTTCGAGGTGCGCGGGCTCTGGACTGCGATCGAGCGACTGGACAACAAGGCGGCTGCGACGCTGCAGTACGGCATGATGCACGACACCATCGGCCTGATCCGGCAGGCGACCTATTGGCTGATCCAGCGTCACCGCTCGGCTCTCGGGATCGAACAGCAGGTGGCGCGCCTGCGGCCCGGCATCCAGGAACTCACGCGCGCGCCGTTGAACTGGCTGGACGGCTCTGCGCGAGCATCCTTCGAGGCCCGACACGCAGAACTCGCGCAGGCCGGCGTGCCGGCCGACCTGTCGCGCCGGATCGCGGCCTGTAATGCCCTGCACAGCAGCCCCGACATCGTCGAACTCGCCGACTCGCGCAAGCTCACCGTCGATGCGGCTGCCAAAGCCTACTTCGCCATCGGCGGGTACTTCAGGCTCGACTGGCTGCGCACGCACATCGAAGGCCTGGACACGGCAGGTCACTGGCACTCGGTGGCGCGCGGCAGCCTGCGCGAGGCGCTGTTCGAAGTGCACCGCAGCCTGGCGCAGGGTGTGCTCGAATCGGCGCGGGAGAAGGATCCGGCCAAGTCGCTCGACAAGTGGCTGGCCCGCAACAAGGCAGCCGCGGAACATGCTCGCGCCGTGATCAACGACATCCGCGCACAGACCTCCGAGATCGATTTCGCATCCCTGTCGGTTGCGCTGCAGGCCGTGCGTCGCGTTGCTGCGGTCAAGGCCTGATGCGCACGAGCCTGGTCATCGTCACTTACGAGCGGCCCGCAGCGCTCGAGCGCGTGCTGGCCAGCGTCGAGGCGCAGACGCGGGCACCGGACGAGGTCATCGTCGCGGACGATGGGTCGGGCCCCGCGATTGCCGCCGTGGCGGAGGCATTCAAGAAGCGCCTGCCATCGGGCGTGGAGTTCGTGCGCCAGGAGCACTCGGGTTTTCGCGCCGGACGCATGCGCAACCTCGCGATTGCGCGCTGCACGGGCGACTACATACTGTTGCTGGACGGGGACATGGTGCTGCATCCGCTGTTCGTGGCAGACCACTCACGGGCTGCGAGACCGGGTTACTGGACACAGGGCGTGCGCATACCACTCGACGAGCCCGCCACGCAGCGGCTCCTGCGCAGTGGACGCCTTCCGTCGCCGTGGACGGCGGGCGTCGACCTCAGGCGTCGCCCTTATGCGCTGCACGCGCCGCGGCTCACCGCAACGCTCGGTCGGGCAGCCAATGCGTTCGTCGCCATCAAATCGTGCAACCAGGCGTTCTGGCGCGCGGACCTGCTGCAGGCGAACGGCTTCGATGAAGATTTTGCGGGCTGGGGCTCGGAGGACAAGGAACTCTGCGCCCGGCTCAACAACGCTGGTATCCGCCGCCGGACCCTGGTTTTTTCGGCGATCGCCTGGCACCTCGCGCACCGGCCCGCCTCGCGCGCTGCCGCGCGCGCGAACCAGGAGCGCTGGCAGGAAACCGTCCGCAGCGGCCGCACGCGCTGCACCCACGGCATCGATCAACACCTCACGCATCATAACTCGCAAGGCTGACCTGAAATGAACACCGGCAAGCTACTGCTCCTGCGCCACGGCCAGAGCATCTGGAACCTCGAGAACCTCTTCACCGGCTGGATCGACATCGACCTGTCCGAGCAGGGCCGGCAGGAAGCGCAGGAGGCCGGGCGACTGCTCAAGGCCGAAGGCATCGCTTTCGACATCGCGTTCACTTCCGTGCTGAAACGCGCAATCCGCACACTGTGGATGGTGCTCGACGAGATGGACATGATGTG
Source organism: Pseudomonadota bacterium (assembly GCA_026398785.1). Lineage (GTDB taxonomy): Bacteria > Pseudomonadota > Gammaproteobacteria > Steroidobacterales > Steroidobacteraceae > RPQJ01. Next base: position 21,510 of record JAPLSF010000267.1, read on the forward strand.
GCTGCCGGTCGAGCGCACGTGGCGGCTCAACGAGCGTCACTACGGTTCGTTACAGGGCCTCAACAAGACGCAGACGGTCGCGAAGCACGGTGCGGATCAGGTGAAGATCTGGCGCCGCAGTTACGACATCCCACCTCCCCCGCTGCCGCAGACCGACCCGGCCCATCCGCGTTTCGATCGTCGCTACGCCGGCGTGCCTGCCGGCGAACTGCCGTCAGCCGAATCGCTCAAGGACACGCTCGCACGCGTGCTGCCGCTCTGGAATGCGCGCATCACGCCGGAATTGCTGGCGGGCCGCAACGTGCTGGTCGCCGCGCATGGCAATAGCCTGCGCGCGCTCGTTAAGATGCTGGATGGGATGTCGGATGCCGACATCGTCGAACTCAACATCCCGACGGGCGTGCCACTGCTCTACACGCTCGATGCGAGCCTGAAGCCGATCTCCAGCCGCTACCTCGGTGATGCCGAGGCCGTGAGGGCGCGCGCCGAGGCGGTCGCGAAGCAGACGGAGAAGAAGTAGAGGAAGGGCAGGAAGGCCGGGAAGGCCAGGAAGGGCAGGAAGGGCAGGAAGGGCAGGAAGGGCAGGAAGGGCAGGAAGGTTAGAATAAGACCTGGCCATCAGACTTCCTGTGCTTCCTAACCTTCCTGACCTTCCGGGCCTTCCGGGCCTTCCTGACCTTCCTTTCCTTCCTCCCCTTCCTCAGGTCAGGAAGCCCCCGTCCACCACGAGATACTCCCCAGTCACGTACGCTGACGCGTCCGAGGCGAGGAAAAGCGCAGCGCCCGCGAGGTCCTGCGGTTCACCGACGCGGGCCAGTGGATTCGTGGCGAGGTAATGCTCGGTCTGGCTCTTGTCGGCCAGCAACGCGCCCGCGAACTTCGTGCGGATGAGACCCGGCAGGATCGCGTTGCAGCGGATGCCGTGCGGTCCGCACTCCTTCGCGAACGTTTTCGTCATGTTGAGCACGGCGCCCTTGGTGATCGAGTAGATCCCCTGCTTCGGGCCGGGCCGCACCGCATTCACCGACGTGACGTTGATGATCGAACCCTTGCCCTGTTCACGCATCATGCGGCCTGCGAGCACAGATGCGAAGAAATAGCCGCGAATATTGACGTCGACCGTCTTCTGGAACGCACCAAGGTCGGTGTCGAGCACGTGCCCGTAATACGGATTTGCCGCCGCGTTGTTTACCAATACGTCGAGCCGGCCAAATTCCGACTGGACACGTGCAAACAATGCATGCAGCGCATCCATGTCGCCGATGTGGCACGCGATCGCAGTGGCCTTGCCACCCGCTGCGTTGATCTCGGCCGCCACTTCGTCACAGGCTTCCTGCTTGCGGCTCGAGACGATCACGTGCGCGCCGTACTGCGCGAAACCCTTGGCCATGGCTTCGCCGATGCCACGGCTGCCGCCGGTGACGAGCGCGACGCGGCCCGACAGATCGAATGACACGGACATGATGTTGACCCCGGGCTAAGCGATGGCGAGGCGTCGACGGGCCTCGTCGTATTCCTGGACCATGCGCGCAATGACCTCGCGCGCAGGAAGCACGTCGTGAATGTTGCCGACGCCCTGCCCGCCGCTCCAGATGTCGCGCCACGCCTTCTTTTCCATGTTGCCGCCGGAGCCGAAGTTCATCTTCGACTTGTCCGCTTCGGGCAGGTTGTCCGGATCGAGTCCAGCCGCGGCAACGCTCCGCCGCAGGTAGTTGCCCTTCACACCGGTGAAGAGCGACGTGTACACGACGTCATCGGAACTCGAGTCCACGAGCATCTGCTTGTACTCGGGCAGGACGTGGGCCTCGGTCGTCGCCAGGAACCGCGTGCCGATGTAGGCCATGTCCGCGCCGATCGCCTGCGCCGCGAGCACGTCCGCGCCGCTCGACATCGCTCCGGCGAGCACCAGCGTGCCGTCGAAAAACTGGCGGATTTCGCGAACGAGCGCAAAGGGACTGCCCAGGCCCGCGTGGCCGCCTGCGCCGGCGCAGACGACGATGATGCCGTCGACGCCCTGCTCCACGGCCTTGCGCGCATGCCGCACGCTGATCACGTCGTGGAACACGAGACCGCCGTAGCTGTGCGCGGCGTCCACGATTTCACGCGGCGGACGCAGGCTCGTGATGATGAGCGGCACC
>JAPLSF010000142.1 GCA_026398785.1 Pseudomonadota bacterium
CCAGACGCCGCTCGCGACACTGCATGCCTTCCAGGGCTGGGCCGACAAATTCCTGACGACTCCGCGCGGCGGCGTCGAGGACCTGTACCTGGGCGCCACTGCCAACGTGGGTCCGGTAGCCCTGCAGCTCGTCTGGCACGATTTCCAGGCCGAAGCTTTCAGCCAGGACTACGGCAGCGAGTGGGACGCGTCGGCGGCGTACAAGTTCGGCGCCAAAAAGAACTACGAGGGTCTGCTCAAGTTCGCTGACTACCAGGCCGACGGGTTCGCCACGGACACCACCAAGCTGTGGCTGCAGTTCGCCGCCGTGTTCTGAGCGCATAACCCGTGGTTCTCAAGCGGGGACAAGGCGGACCCGTTGCCGGACAATGCGCGGGTTGTCCCCTACCGACCCGCAAGGCTCCACCATGAAGCTCGAAACCCTCGTCGTCCACGCCGGCTATTCGCCCGACCCGACCACCAAGGCCGTCGCGGTGCCGATCTACCAGACGACGTCGTACGCGTTCGACGACACCCAGCACGGCGCCGACCTGTTCGACCTCAAGGTCGCCGGCAACATCTACACGCGCATCATGAATCCCACCACCGACGTGCTCGAAAAGCGCGTCGCTGCACTCGAAGGTGGCGTGGGAGCACTCGGGCTCGCCTCCGGCCAGGCGGCGATCACGTATGCGCTGTTGACCATCACCGAGGCCGGCCAGAACATCATCAGTTCGTCGGCGCTGTATGGCGGCACCTACAACCTGTTCGCGCACACGCTGCCGCAGTACGGCATCTCGGTGAAGTTCGCGGACCACCGGCAGCCGGAAGCGTTCGAAAAGCTCATCGACCAGAACACCCGCGCGATCTTCTGCGAGTCGGTCGGCAACCCCGCCGGCAACGTCACCGATTTCGCAGCGCTCGCCGACATTGCGCACCGTCACGGCATTCCGCTGATCGTCGACAACACGGTGCCCTCGCCGTACCTTTGCCGCCCGTTCGAACACGGGGCGGACATCGTCGTGCACTCCCTCACGAAGTACCTCGGTGGTCACGGCAACAGCATCGGCGGCGCGCTGGTCGACTCCGGCAATTTTCCCTGGGCGGAGCACGCGGACAAGTTCCCGCGCCTCAACACGCCTGACATCTCGTATCACGGCGTGGTGTACACGGAGGCGTTCGGCCTGGCTGCGTTCATCGGTCGTGCCCGCGTCGTGCCGCTGCGCAACATGGGAGCAGCGATCTCGCCGTTCAACAGCTTCCTGATCCTGCAGGGCATCGAGACGCTCGCACTGCGCATGGACCGGATCTGCGACAACGCACTTGCCGTCGCGAAGTACCTGCAGCAACATCCGAAGGTGCGCTGGGTGAACTATGCGGGCTTGCCGGATCACCCGAGCCACGCACTGGCGCAGAAGTACATGGGCGGCCGCGCCTCGGGCATCCTGACGTTCGGCATCGAGGGCGGCCTCGCCGGCGGCAGTCGCTTCCAGGACGCGCTCAAGCTGTTCGTTCGGCTCGTCAACATCGGCGATGCGAAGTCGCTGGCTTGCCATCCCGCGAGCACGACGCATCGTCAGCTGAATCCGGCCGAGCTCGAGCGGGCCGGCGTCAGTGAAGACATGGTGCGGCTGTCGGTTGGCATCGAGCACATCGACGACCTGATCGCGGATCTGGAGCAGGCGCTGGCAGCGGCGTAGGAGCGGACCTGCACCCCAACCCTCTCCCGCGGTGCGGGAGAGGGAGCGGCAACGGCAGGCTTGGGGGTACCATCCTGCAATGGAAAAACCTTCGCTGGATTTCGCGCGAGTGCGCGAACTGAGTCCGCGCCGCAACACCACGCGCTCCGCGGCCATTCCTGAACTCGTCGACGAGCAGCTCAGGCACTTCTCGATCGACCCGCAATCCGAATTCGGCCGCCGCATGGCCGACTTCGCCACGCACCTGTACGCCGGCAACGCAGCG
>JAPLSF010000021.1 GCA_026398785.1 Pseudomonadota bacterium
GTGGATACCCGAGGCGCGCGCCTTCTGCGCGAGTCGCGCGATCAGCTCTTCGACTTTCTTGCCGACGATCATCATCATGTCGGCGAGTTCGTCGACGATGACGACGATGAACGGCAGCGGTTCGCAGAACGGCACGGTCGAAGGATCGCCACCCGGCGGCAACCGCTTCATTTCCAGCGGATCCTTGATCGGCGTGCCCGCATCGGCCGCTTCCTTGACCTTGCGGTTGTAGCCCGCGAGGTTGCGCACGCCGGCAGCGGCCATCAACTGGTATCGCCGCTCCATCTCCGCAACGCACCAGCGCAACGCGTTGGCCGCCTGCTTCATGTCGGTGACGACCGGCGCCAGCAGGTGCGGAATGCCCTCGTACACCGAGAGTTCGAGCATCTTCGGATCGATCATGATCAGCCGCACGTGCTCGGGCGTCGACTTGTAGAGCAGCGACAGCACCATCGCGTTGACCGCGGTGGACTTGCCCGACCCCGTCGTGCCGCCGACCAGCAAGTGGGGCATGCGGCCGAGGTCGGCCACGACCGGACTGCCGCCGATGTCCTTGCCGAGCACCAGCGCGATCGGCGAGGTCATGTCGTCGTAGGCCCGCGACTTGATGATCTCGCCGAGCGTGACCATCTCGCGCGTCTCGTTCGGGATCTCGAGACCCATGGTCGACTTGCCCGGAATGATCTCCACGACACGCACGCTGATTGCAGACAGTGCCCGCGCGAGGTCCTTCGCGAGGTTGGAGATCTGCGCCACTTTCACACCCGGCGCCGGACGCAGCTCGAAACGCGTGATGACCGGGCCCGGATGCACCTCGACGACTTCGGCTTCGACGCCGAAATCGCGCAGCTTCAATTCGACCAGGCGCGACATGGCTTCGAGCGCTTCGGCGGAATAGCCGCCGACTCGCGCGGGCGGATCGTCGAGCAGTGACAGCGCGGGCAACGCCGTCGCGCCCGGCCGCTCGAACAGCGCCACCTGCTTTTCCTTCTCGACGCGTTCGCTCTTCTCGACCTTCGGCGCGGGCGCCTCGATCTTCGGCGGCTTGCGCTCGGCGACTTTTTTCTGCTCTTCGCGCACGACGACTTCGCGCGCCTGCCGCACTTCCTTGCCGATGCTCTGATCGCGACGCTCGGACAGGCGCTCGCGCACGAACGAGAAACCGCGCAGCACCGAGGTGCCGACCGCGTCCATGACGTTGAACCACGACACGCCCGTGGCCAGCGAGACCGAACCGAGCCAGACCGCCAGCAACAACAGCGTCGCGCCGAGGAAGCTCATCGAGCTGGCGAGGCCTTCACCCAGCAGCGAGCCGACGACGCCGCCCGCCGTGTTGGGGAAGCCCTCGCCGGAGAAATGCAGCGTGGCGAGACCGCAGCTGCTGGCGAGCGCGAGGAAGAATCCCAGGCCGCGGAACGCGGCCGAGCGACGGTCGACGGGTTCGCGGCTGCCGCGCTCCTGGAACAGGTGATACCCCGCGATGCCCAGCATGATCGGGAACAGGTAGGCCGGCAGGCCGAACAGCACGAAGAACAGGTCGGACAGCCAGGCGCCGAACGGGCCGATCAGGTTGGTGACCGGGCCGGGCTGACCGGTCGAGGAAAAGGCGGGATCCGCCCTGTCGTAACTGACGAGTGCGGCAAACAGGATCAGTGCCAGTGCACCGAAGATCCAGAGTGCGCTTTCGCGCAGTCCCCGGGCCACATTGGCTGCCTGGTCGCCGTCGTCGAATTGGAGACGCGCACCTGCTTCGGCTTGGAAATAGGGAAACAGCTGAGCGTCCCCTATTTTCCGCTATTTTCGGAATGCGCATGAGGGCAGCACCTGCGGTGCTTTCCGTCAGTCGGTGAGAGGCTTACCATGCCGCGCCTTCCACGGCGCAATGCGCGATTTTCGAGCAAGGAATTATACATGAGCGACCCCCGCCACTCGCGGCTGATCATCCTGGGATCCGGTCCCGCCGGCTACTCAGCGGCCGTCTATGCAGCGCGGGCCAATCGCAAGCCGCTGCTGATCACGGGCATGGAGCAAGGCGGCCAGCTCATGACGACGACCGAGGTCGACAACTGGCCCGGCGACCCGCACGGCCTCACCGGCCCTGGCCTGATGGAACGCATGCGCGAACACGCCGAGCGCTTCCACACCGAGATCCTGATGGACCACATCAACGAGGTGGACTTCGGCAAGCGCCCGCTGCTGCTGCAGGGTGATCGCGGCGATTACACCTGCGACGCGCTGATCATCGCGACCGGCGCGAGTGCGCAGTACCTGGGTCTCGAGTCAGAAGAGAGGTTCAAGGGCCGCGGCGTCTCCGCCTGCGCCACGTGCGACGGTTTCTTCTTCCGTGGCCAGCGCGTCGCGGTCGTCGGCGGCGGCAACACGGCTGTCGAAGAGGCGCTGTACCTGTCCAACATCGCTGCGCACGTCACGTTGATCCATCGCCGCGACAAGCTGCGCGCGGAAAAGATCCTGCAGGACCACCTGTTCGAGCGGCAACGCGCGGGCGCGGTCGACATCGTCTGGAATCACGCGGTCGACGAAGTGCTGGGCGACGAGACCGGTGTCACGGGCGTGCGCGTCGCAGCGACCGACGGTTCGGGCACGAGGGACATCGCAGTCGCCGGGCTGTTCATCGCGGTCGGCCACGTGCCGAACACGCAGATCTTTGCGGGGCAGCTCGACATGAACGGCGGCTACATCGTCGTGAAGTCGGGCACGGCCGGCGGCGCGACGGCGACGAGCGTGCCCGGTGTCTTCGCCGCGGGCGACGTGGCCGATCATGTCTATCGCCAGGCAGTCACTTCCGCCGGCACGGGCTGCATGGCGGCGCTCGACGCGGACAAGTACCTGGACGCCGTGGATGCCGCTGCCGCCCACTGACGCGCCGTGCCGCTGAAGGCCGAAGTCATTGGCCGCATCGCCGAGGTCGACGCTCACGACTGGGATGCGCTCGACCGTTCCGACCACCCGTTCCTGAAGCACGCGTTCCTCGACGCTCTCGAAGCCACCGGCTGCGTCGGTGTCGACTCGGGCTGGATTCCCGCGCACCTGGTGATTCGTGACGCGCGCAGCGGCCAGCTCGTCGCCGCCGTGCCGCAGTACCTGAAGACCCATTCGTGGGGCGAATTCGTCTTCGACTGGAGCTGGGCGCAGTCGTACCAGCGCTCGGGGCTCGAGTACTACCCGAAGCAACTGTCGGCGATCCCGTTCACGCCGGTGACGGGGCCGCGATTTCTGCTGTCGGGCGCTGGCAACGTGCAGACCGAACTGCGCGATCAACTGGCCGCCCTGCTGCTCGAGTCGGCGCGGCACGCAGCCGCATCGGGTGCGCACGTCAATTTCACGCTCGACGAGGACCAGGCTGCGCTGGAGCGAGCAGGTTTCATGCGGCGGCACGATTGCCGCTTCCTCTGGCACAACCGTGGCTACCGCACGTTCGATGATTTCCTCGCGACGTTCCGTGCGGACAAGCGCAAGAAAGCGAAACGCGAACGGCGCAAGGTCGAGGAATCGGGCATCGCGTTCCGCTCGCTCGCTGGCGAGGACATCGACGCCGGCCTGTGGCGCACGATCTTCGGTTTCTCCGAGCGCACGTTCCTGCGCCACGGCAACGGGCACTACCTCAACGTCGAGTTCCTGCTGCGGGTCTCCGCCGCGCTGCCAGGCTCGGTCGTCGTGAAGGTCGCGGAACGTGCGGGTACGCCGGTTGCGGCCGCCATCTTTTTCGCAGGCGGCGGCTGGCTCTACGGCCGCTACTGGGGCGCGGCGGGGCAGGAGGATTCGCTGCATTTCGAAGCCTGCTACTACCAGGGCATCGAGCACTGCATCG
>JAPLSF010000117.1 GCA_026398785.1 Pseudomonadota bacterium
CGACCACCTGACGACGGGGTTCGAGCTCACGGGCGCGCACCGCCTGCAGGCCTGCGAGAGCTGCCACGTGGACGCCGTGTTCGCCGGCACACCGAGGGTGTGCGCCGCGTGCCATGCACAGGGGTCGCGCATCGCCGCGACACCCAAGCCGGCGACTCACGTGGCTTCCACGGACGTGTGCGGCGCGTGCCACACCACTTCGGCCTGGATGCCCGCAAGTCGATTCGATCACCTGGAGGCCCGCGGCGATTGCGCGACGTGCCATAACGGGGTGCAGGCGCTGGGCAAGCCGCCGGGCCACGTCGCGACCAGCCAGGACTGCTCGAGTTGCCACAGCAGTACGGCCTGGAGCCCGGCGAAGTACAACCACTCCGGCATCACCGGTAATTGCGTGTCCTGCCACGACGGTGTCAAGGCCACAGGCAAGTCTGTGACGCACTTCCAGACGACAAACACCTGCGAATCCTGCCATTCGATCGAGGGCTGGGCCCCGATCATGCGCATGGACCACACGCAGGTCAGCGGCACCTGCGCGTCGTGCCATGACGGCAAGTCGGCGACGGGCAAGCATGCATTGCATGTACCGACGACGGCCGCCTGCGACACCTGCCACGCGACGGTGGCATGGAGGCCGGCTAACTTCGCGCACGACGGCATCGTCGACGGCTGCTTCAGCTGCCACGACGGGGCGCGGGCCACCGGCATCGGCCCCCGCCACATCAAGGCGACGACCACCTGCGCAGCCTGTCATGCGACGATGGCATGGCAGCCGACGACGCGGGTGGACCACGCCAACGTGCTGGGCAGTTGCTCGACCTGCCACAACGGACTCGCGGCCAAGGGACAACCGGCCAATCACATTCCGACTGCAGCGGAATGCGACAGCTGCCATGCGACGAGCGCCTGGACCCCAGCCAAGTTCGACCACACCGGGATCGCCACCAACTGTGTCTCGTGTCACGACGGCGCCCGCGCCACTGGCAAGAATCCGACCCACATCAACACGTCAACGACGTGCGAGTCGTGTCACGTCATCGCGGCCTGGCAACCCGCGTCACATGTCGATCACGCCCAGGTGCTCGGCAGCTGCGTCTCCTGTCACGACGGCACCATTGCGACCGGCAAGAACGCCACACATATCCTGTCCGACAATGCCTGCGACAGTTGCCACACCACCGTCCAGTGGAAACCCGCCAACTTCTCGCACACCGGGCTGACCGAAGCGTGCGCCACCTGCCATGACGGCACCCGGGCCACGGGCAAGAGCGCGACTCACATCCTCTCGAGCCCGTCCTGCGGCACGTGTCACACGACGTTCTCCTGGCGCCCGGTCACGAAGGTCGACCATACCCAGGTGAGCGGCAGTTGCGCGTCCTGCCACAATGGCACGGCGGCCACCGGCAAGAACGCGGGTCACATCGCCTCCAGCACGGCCTGCGCCGCGTGCCACGCCACGCTTGCGTGGAAGCCAGTCACCCGCGTGGATCACGCGCAGGTCACCGGCGCGTGCTTCTCCTGCCACGATGGCACCCAAGCCACCGGCAAGCCGCCCGCTCACATTCCGAGCGACAACTCCTGCGACAACTGCCATTCGCCGCTGGCCTGGAAGCCGGCGCGCTTCGACCACACCGGCATCACGAACAACTGTGCAAGCTGCCACGACGGTGTCAAGGCGCAGGGTAAGCCGACGGCGCACATCGCCAGCAGCAACAGGTGCGAGTCCTGCCACGCCGTGGCGATGTGGAAGCCGGCAACCCGCATCGACCACACCCAGGTAACGGGAACCTGTGCCGGTTGCCACGACGGCACCAAAGCGACCGGCAAGGGTGTGAACCACATTCCGACCAGCGGCGAGTGCAGCACGTGCCACGCCACGCTCGCGTGGAAGCCGGCCACGTTCTCGCACGCCGGCATCGCCAGCGGCTGTGCCAGCTGCCATGACGGGATCAAGGCGCCTGGCAAGAACGCGACACACCTGTTCACGTCGTCGACCTGCGAGGCCTGCCACACCGTGACGACCTGGAAACCCGCAACCCGCGTCGATCACACGCAGGTGCAGGGCTCGTGCTCGAGTTGCCACAACAACGTCAAGGCAACGGGCAAGCCAGCGACGCACGTCGCCACGACGTCCGAGTGCGGCATGTGCCACAGCACGGTGGCCTGGAAGCCGGCTACCGGATTCAGCCACGACGGCGTCACCAGCAACTGCTACAGCTGCCACAACGGCACCAAAGCGACGGGCAAGAACACCAATCACCTGCAGACGAGCAATACCTGCGAGTCCTGTCATACCCCCACCGGCTGGAAGCCGGCGGCGAAGGTGGACCACACGCAGGTGATCGGCACGTGCTTCTCGTGCCACAACGGCACGCTGGCCCTGGGCAAGAATACAGGCCACATCGCCAGCGACAACGCCTGCGACAGCTGCCACAAATCGACGGCGTGGAAGCCGACGATCCGGGTCGATCACGCACATGTCACCGGCACGTGTTCCAGCTGTCACGACGGCGTGAAGGCGCCCGGCAAGCCCACGACCCACGTGCCGACGACAGCAGAGTGCGGAAGCTGCCACTCGACGCTGGCCTGGACGCCGGCGAAGGTGAACCACACCAACATCACGAACTGCAAGGGCTGCCATAACGGCACCAATGCGACGGGTCCGTCGACCGGCCACATGACCTTCCCGGTCAACAACTTCGACTGCAATCAGTGCCACACCACTACGGCATGGTCGCCGAACACGTTCAAGCACCGAGTGGGTGGCGGTTACCCGGGTGATCACCGTGTGGCGCTCACCTGCAAGAGCTGCCACACCACCAACACCGACGCCGCCACCTGGCGCACACCGGCTTACAAACCGGACTGCGCCGGTTGCCACTCCAGTAAGTTCAAGCCCGACCCGCACACCAAGTACGGCAACACGAAGTACACCGTCAGCGAATTGCGCAACTGTTCGGGCGCGTGCCACGTATATACGGATTCCACGCTCACGAAGATCCAAAATAGCCGCGCCGGTCCGCAGCATCGCGTGACGAACACTGAGTTCAACTGATGCGCTCCGGACTTCGACTTCTGCTCGCCGCGAGCGCCGTCCTGTGCAACCTGGCGGCCACACCGCTCTGGGCACAGGGCCGCATCATCGAGGACGTCGTGGCGAGCGAGCAGCGTGGCTACGTGTCAGTCACGCTGCTCTTCAGCTGTTCGATGCGCTACATGTCGCATACGCCGGCCACTGACGGCAATGCACTGCAGGTCCGCTTCTCGGCGGGCCCGGATTGTGGCCGGGCAACCGCCTCGGAGCCGCAGCCGCTGCTGGCCGGCGCGGCGGGTTACGTGCGCTCGATTGACGTAGTGCGGCCGTTCGGGTCGGATGTCCAGGTCCTGATCGGCTGGTCGAGATCCGAGACGTTCGTACTGACGCCATCGATGGACGGACGCCTGTTACGGGTCAGGTTGTTGCGCGCAGAAACACCGCAGGTGACGGTGAAGGAGCTGCCTCAGGGCGTCTCAACCTACGCCGTGAACCTGGCCTCGTCGGCCACGCCCTTCACGCCCGAGGCGCTCGCAGCCGCTGCAAAGACGGTGGGCACGCGGACCTACGTTTCCGAGACGGTGGTCGACGAGCAACGCTGGTACCGCCTGCGGGCCGGGCCCTTCGTCAACGAAGCGGCAGCCAAGCAGGCGCTCGCCAATTCGCGCGGCGAATTCCCGAAAGCCTGGGTGGCGATCTCGGATGACGATACGCTGAACGAGATTGGCACGCCATCGGGCGTGGCGACCGTGCGGTCGACGGCCCCGCAGGTCAACGCGTCGATGACGCCCGATGAGATCAAGCAGGCGCTGGCGCAGGCCAAGGACGCCTTCCGCCGCAAGAACTACGCCACGGCAATCCCGTTGCTGACACAGGTCACGCAGCAACCCGAGTTTCCGCAGCGGGCGGAGGCCCAGGAAATGCTCGCGCTTGCGCGCGAACGCAGCGGTCAGGTCGCTCACGCCAAGGCCGAGTACGAGGACTACCTGCAGCGCTATCCGACCGGCGACGGCTCCACGCGCGTGCGCAAGCGACTGCAGACACTGGCGTGGGCCACCCGTCCTGGTCGCAATGGATCGACGGGCGGCGATGGGGACGAATCCCCATGGCGGGTCTACGGCGGCTTTTCGCAGACCTACCGCCAGGATCAGAGCCACATCGAAAGCGGCCTCGCCAGCAGCGACTTGACGACGCAGAACGCCTTGCTCACCGACGTGAGTCTCGTCGCGCGCCGCCACGGCGAACGCTTCGACTTCACGACTCGCGCCAGCGCGGGTTACGGCTACGACATGCTCGCCGACGGACCGGGCAGCCAGTCCCGCGTGTCGTTGTTGTTTGCCGAGTTCGCCGACCGCGTTGCCGGCTGGTACGCCCGCCTCGGCCGCCAGTCCGGCGGCTCGGGCGGCTTGATGGGAACGTTTGATGGGATGCAGGCAGGGTATCAACTGTGGCCCCGGCTGCGCGTCAATGGCTTCTTCGGTTTCCCGGTGGATTCGACACGCGAAGGGCCGGACAGCGAGCGCAAGTTCGTCGGTGTCTCGGCCGACGTCGGCACGCTCGCGAACGCGTGGGACCTTTCGTTCTATGCCATCGACCAGCAGTATTCCGGCGTCACGGACCGGCAGGCGGTCGGCACCGAGGTGCGGTACTTCCGGCCCGGCATCACCGTGGTCGGGCTCGCGGATTTCGACGTCCACTACAGCACGCTCAATACCATGCTGCTGCTGGGCACGTTCGCGCTGCCCGCGCGCTGGACGCTCAACCTGAACCTCGATCACCGCAAGAGCCCGGGCCTGTCGACGCGCAATGCCATGATTGGCCAGCCTGTGCGCCGGTTCGACGAACTGTTCGGCCTGTACACACCCCAGCAGATCGAGCAATTTGCACTCGACCGCACGGCCGAGTCGAAGATGTATTCGGCGGGCGTCTCGCGGCCCTTCGGCGAACGCTGGCAGTGGTCGCTCGATGCGTCAGCCATGACGCTCGGCTCGACGCCTGAATCGGGTGGAGTGCCCGCGACGCCGTCGTCGGGTACGGACACCGCGGTCTCGACGCAGGTCCTGGGCTACGGCTTGTTCGGCCGCGGCGACGTCACGTCACTGGGACTGCAGTACCAGACGGGGGAAAGCGCGCAGATGCTTTCGCTCGGCATCGGCACCCAGTTGCCGATCGGCGAGCGCTGGCGCGTCGGCCCCCGGCTGCGTCTGGATCAACGCAAACTCGAAATCGACCGTTCGACATCGCTGGTGTATTCACCGGCACTGCGGGCGGAACTGCGCGGCAAGCACCTGACGTTCGAAGTGGAAGGCGGGGCCGAGATCGGATCGCGCGACATGGGCGCGACCTCCGAAGACGCGTCCCGTTACTATTTCAGCCTTGGCTATCGGTATGACTTCTAGCGGCAAGTCCCGCGACGACGCGACACGGGTCTGCAGGTCCGTCTCGATCGCACTGGCAACGGGAGTCGTGCTCGCTGCAGTCCTGATGACGGGCTGCGCGAGCGAACAAACGGCCGGTCCACGTGAGTATCTCGACGAGCGCACTGCCGCGACGATCACGGTTGCCGGCGAGTCCATGGTCTTCGCCTGTGACCGACCCGAACTGGGCGTCCACGCGCGCGACTACATCACGCTGACGGCTGTGGACGTCAACACGTCCGGCCGGCACGCCACGCATCTCGTGGGTTACGCCTGGTCGACGCTGGACAAGCGTGCCGTTCAGGAAAGCGACAGCCACTACGAAATCATTGCCGACGACCGTACGCTGCCGCTGCAGCCGATGCCAGACGGGTTCCGTTCGATCGGTGTCAATGAGCCACCGATTCCAGTCCCATCACGCAGCGCACTGCCGCTCTCGGCACCGATCACCCGTGACCAGCTGCAGTTTCTGCGCGACACGCCCGGTGCGCACGCAGTGCGAACGCGCGACGGGGTCCTGGAGCGGTTTGATCTCTGGAGCAGCCCCGGCGGTTGAGCGTCTGCCAGGCACGCCAACCGGTCTGCGGCTGCTCGTTTCTTGATAATGTGGGCGACCACGGGTTTACCTGGCTGAACCAAATCGATGCTGATTGCCTACACACGCGAGGTGAGCCCGGCACTTGCCGATTGCGAACTTACGCACCTCGAGCGTGAGCCGCTGGACGTCGCCGGCGCACAGGCCGAGCACGAGGTGTACGAGTCGGTGCTCGAACGCCTCGGCGCCAGAGTGCGGCGGTTGCCCCCGACACCGCAGCTGCCCGACGGCGTGTTCGTCGAG
>JAPLSF010000033.1 GCA_026398785.1 Pseudomonadota bacterium
CGATGAGCATGTAGGAATTGAGTGGCGTGACGATGTTCACCACGGAGTCACCGATGCGATAGGCCGCCGTCGTGAGTTCGGGGCTCATGCCGACGATCATGAACATCGGCACGAAGATCGGCGCGAGCACGCCGAACTTCGACAGCATGCCGCTCATCGCGAAGTCGCCGAGCACGACGACCAGCACGAACAGCATCAGCAGCAGCGGGATCGGCAGCGCCGCGTCGAAGAGCAGCGAGCCGCCGGCGTAGGCAAGCATGCGGTCCATCTGCGAGTACGCGAAGTAGTTCACGAACTGCGCGAGGAAGAAGAGGATCACGAGCACCGGCACGATCGAGCGGATGCCGTGGTTCAGCGCCGCCACGAAGTCCGCCTGCGTCCGCAGCGTGCCGGTCATGCGGCCGTAGACCATGCCGGGCAGCAGGAACGACAGCAGGATCATCGGCACGATGACTTGCGACCAGCGCGGCCCCGGCCCCTCCACGAGCCGCGCCGGCGCATCGGCTGCCACGACCGAGAGCGGCTCGCGCGCAAGCAGCGTCGCGCCTTGCGCCGCCGGAGTGCCCGCCGGAGCGACCTCGACCGGCTGCTGCACGAGCACCCGCCCGTTCGCGAGCGTCGGCTGCCCCGGGCCGTGCAGCGGCGAGCCCGGCATCCAGATGAGCGCCGCGAACACGGCGAGCACCGCCGCCATGGTGGCGAGCGACCACTTGAGCGCGTGCCGCTCGGCCGGCGCGAGCGTCATGTCGGCAAGCTCGCCACTGCCGTCCGTCCGCGCGTCGCCCGGGTGCAGCCGCGCCAACCGCGGCTCGACGACCCGATCCGTCACCCACCAGCCGACCGCGGTCACGACGAACGCCGAGACGATCTTGAAGTAGTAGTTGTGCAGGATCGTCACCGAGTACGCCGGATCGATGACGTGCGCGGCTTCCTGGGCGAAGCCCGTGAGGACGCCATCCCCGCCCGTCGGGAACAGGCCGCCGCCGAAACCGCCCGCCACGCCGCAGAAGGCCGCCGCGAGCCCCGCGACGGGATGCCGTCCCGCTGCGAGGTACAGCGCCGCGGCAAGCGGCGGCAGGATCACGTAGCCCGCGTCGCTCGCGACCGAGCTGTTCGCACCCAGGAACACGATCACGGGCGTGAGCAGGCGCGCGGGCGTCACGAACGCGAGCTGCCGCATCAGCGCCGAAAAGAGGCCGAACTTCTCGGCGAGCCCGATGCCGAGCATTGACACGAACACGAGCGGCAGCGCCGGCATCGTCGCGAAGTTGCGCAGCATCGAGGAGAACATGAAGTAGAGCCCCTCGGCGGTGAGGAGGCTCCTGGGCTCGACCAACGCGCCAGCCGCGACCAGCGAGACGCTCACGCCCTCGGGCCCGGGCACGGCGACCGGCTTGAGTGGCTGGACGCTCCACCCAACCGCGGCACCGATCGCGGAACCGAGCACCACGAAGAAGGCGAGCCAGCAGAACAGGATCGGCGGCTCGGGCAGCTTGTTGCCGAGCCGCTCGATCAGGTCGAGCAGCGACGCGCGGGAGCGATCGGACATCAGGGTGCTATCTGGTGATTGTTGGCCTAAGAAAATCGGTTCGTGGCGACGAGGGGGGTGGATTCACAGGCCGAACACGTGGCCGCAGCCACGCCAATCGTCGCGGCCACGCCTGAACGAGAATTGGTTCTTGCGAATGCGGTGGGCGAGTCCGACAGCAGCAGTCAGACGTCGAGGTTCGACACCAGCAACGCGTTACGCTCGATGAACTCGCGCCTGGGTTCGACTTCGTCACCCATCAGCGTCGAGAACAGTTCATTCGCTACGTGCGCATCTTCAATGCGCACCTGCACCAGCCGGCGCGTTTCGGGATTAATGGTCGTGTCCCAGAGCTGCTCGGGGTTCATCTCGCCGAGGCCCTTGTAGCGCTGAATCGTCTGGCCGCGACGCGCTTCGTCGAGCAACCAGTTGATGGCTTGCTTGAAGCTGCCGACGGTCTGCTCGTTGTCGCCACGACGCACGATGGCACCGGCGCCGAACAAACCGACCAGCGTGCGCGAGAGGTCCGTGATCCGGCGGTACTCGCTCGAATTGAAGAACTCGCGGTGCAGGTGCTTCTCGACGGCATTGCCGTGTTCGACACGCGTGACGACGAGGTGCGGTGGCGTGCCCGGCTGCAGTGTCACGGTGTAGTGTCGCCCGGCCTGTGGGATGTCGTTCAGCATCTTCTCCAGCTGGGCCCCCCACATGGTGAGCTTATCCGGATTTTCGCGATCGGCAGTGCCGATCTCCGGCAAGTGCAGCATCTGTTCGAGCACGTGCGCATCGTAGCGCCGGGGCGACTTGCGCACCGCGTTCTGGAAATCCATGTATTTGCGGGCCAGTGTTTCGAGCGCGCCATCCTGCATCGGCACCGACGAATCGCGCACGACGAGCGAAGCACCTTCGAGCGCGGTGCGCAGCAGGATCTGGTTGAGCTCGACGTCGTCCTTGACGTAGTTCTCGCTCTTGCCCTTCTTCACCTTGTACAGCGGCGGCTGCGCGATGTAGACGTGGCCACGCTCGATCAGGTTCGGGATCTGCCGGTAGAAGAACGTGAGCAGCAGTGTGCGGATGTGCGAGCCGTCCACGTCTGCGTCGGTGTTATGGCAGCAGAGGCCACCCATGCCGGCGACGAAATTCTCGTCGGTCTCGACCGAAAAGTCGTAGACATAGCCGTTGCTCGGTGTGACTTCCTCGATCGATACGACCGGCAGCGCCATCAGGTCGCCATCGAGCGTATCGAAACGGCGATTGATCGTTCCGTCGACGCGCTCCACGTGCTCGCGGATACCGGCGGCGGCCGGGTGATCGGACCAGATGCCTTCGAGTCGGCGCAGGTCTTCGGCCGCGGTGACCGTGATCTGCCAGTAACGCCGGCGGGTGACGCAGGGCTCACCGCGGATCAGGCGCACCTTGCCGTCGGGCTCGTGTTCGCTCAGCGACGCGACGATGCCGAGCGACGAGAGCAGGTACATGAGCCCGCTTGCCAGATCATACGAAGACGTGGCGAAGCTGACGCGTCCGGCTGCGGCCGTGCCATCGCCGCGGAAGTACCCGCGCAGGAATGCGAGGCGCAACGATGCCGACACGTTGAATACGAGATCCGGGATGCACTTGGTGTGGGATTCCGCACCGGTGAATCCAAACAGGCTTTGCCACGCAGCGGCTGCGACCCGGTTGACCAGCTTCAGTTCGGCGGCCCGATCGACAACTTCGTACAGCGTCGGCGCGAGGCCGAACACGCGTGTCATGCGCTCGGCGATTTCAGGTGCGAAGGCAACGTTACCGTTACCGATCGACAGCCGGATGCCGTTGCGGTCGGAGCACGAGCCTTCGGCGACGTAAAAGCCCAGCAATGTCATGAGGTCGGCGTCGACCGATAGGCGTTGCGGAATGCCCGCGTCCGCGTAGTGCTCGGGCGTGATCTCGAAGTCGTCACGAACTGCAAACCATGCGACGTCCGCTTCCTCAAGCTCGTCGATGTGCACGAGGTTGCGCACGGCATTGCGGCCCGAGCACGAGTATTGCGTCTGCCATGTGCGATCCAGCCGGCCCGGGACGGACTGCCCCAGCGCCTGGGCAACGTCGGCATCGGCGCCCATGGCGCGCAGATAGGTGTCGAAGTGCGTCTGCGTCGGACGCGATTCACCCTGCTCCCAGGCATAGAACGTCACGGGTTGCTTGATGCCGATCGTTTCACACGGCTTGCGATTGGTCAGGCCGCTCGCGCGGCGCTTGGCCGCCAAGGCCTGCCCGACGTCGCGCGGGATATCGACGCGGCTTTCAGTCAGCTGCGGGTTGTCGGAATGCTGCCGACGGACGCGGTCCTTGAACCATTCCTCCACCGCCGGGCCGCGCAGCCAGGCGTTCAGCTCCGGCCGACGCTCCTGCCAGAGCGAACGCAAGACGTCGACATGTGCTGGCGCGTCTTCGGGCAGTGTCAAGCGCTTCGGCGCGATCAGGCGGTCGCCGGTCTGCAGTTCATCACCGCGCTTCAGGCGCAGCGCGCCATGTTCGTGGGTAAAGACGCTGTGGCTCGACGTCACCCGCACGGAACGGCCGTAGGCTGTACGCACACGGAATAGTTTTTCCTGCAGCGGATGCCGGATCACTGCCTTGATCGGGCGGAAGCGAATCGCATGATCGTCGCTGCCGAAGCACAGGACGTCGCCGAGCTTGCCATCGCCCAATCGCTCGGCAAGCAACTTCTGGGCGTGACCGTCGTCGTCGACGTGACCGGAATCGCGCTGCGACTCGAGCGCCGAGTCGATGAACGCACCGATGCGCACCATGCGCGCAAGGCCGCCGCGTTCACGGACAAAAACGTGATCTTCACCGTCGACGCTCATGATGATGATGCGGTGATAGCGCAGCTTGGCCAGGTCGAGCTCGTCCTTGCCAATTCCGCAACCGAGCGCGGTAATCAGCGTGCCGACTTCTGCCGAAGACAACATCTTGTCGAAGCGCGCGCGCTCGACGTTCAGGATCTTGCCCTTCAGCGGCAGGATGGCCTGCGAACGGCGATCGCGGCCCTGCTTGGCGGAGCCGCCTGCGGAATCGCCCTCCACGATGAACAGCTCGGACTTCGCCGGATCTTTTTCCTGGCAGTCCGCAAGCTTGCCGGGCAGGCCCGCGATGTCGAGCGCGCCCTTGCGACGAGTGAGTTCGCGCGCCTTGCGCGCGGCCTCGCGCGCACGGGCTGCGTCGATGATCTTGTTGACGATGGCCTTCGCCTGCGCCGGTTGCTCGAGCAGGAATTCGCCGAGCTTCTCGCTCGCGACCGCCTCGACCACGCTCTTCACTTCGGACGAGACCAGCTTGTCCTTGGTCTGCGACGAGAACTTCGGGTCGCTCAATTTCACGGACATGACGGCGGTGAGACCTTCGCGCGAGTCGTCGCCCGTGGTCGGCACCTTGTCCTTCTTGTTCGCCATCTCGCCTTCGATGTAGTCGTTCAGCGTGCGCGTGAGCGCTGCACGGAATCCGGCGAGGTGCGTGCCACCGTCCTTCTGCGGGATGTTGTTGGTGAAACAGTACATCGTCTCCGCGTAGGAGTCGTTCCACTGCAGCGCGATTTCCACGACGATTCCATCGCGCTCGCCGCGAAACCAGAAGATTGATTCGTGAACTGCAGTTTTGCTGCGGTTCAAGTAGCGCACGAATTCCTTGATGCCGCCTTCGTAGTGGAAAGTCTCGCGGCGCTCATCGCGCTCGTCGACGAGTTCGATGCGCACACCGGAATTCAGGAAAGAGAGTTCGCGTAGCCGCTTCTGCAGGATCTCGTATTCGAACTCGATGTTGGTGAAGACCGTGTCGCTGGGCTTGAAGCGGATCGTGGTGCCGCGCTTGTCGCTGGGACCAACGACGGCCAGTGGCGACACAGGATCGCCCAAGCGGTATTCCTGCGCGTATTCCTTGCCGTCGCGGTAGATGCTGAGGTTCAGCGTCTCCGAAAGAGCGTTGACGACCGACACGCCGACGCCATGGAGACCGCCAGAAACTTTATACGAGGAGTCATCGAACTTCCCGCCAGCGTGCAGGACAGTGAGGATGACTTCGGCCGCCGAGACCCCCTCCTCCGGATGGATATCCACAGGAATTCCACGGCCGTCGTCCTGTACCGTGACGGATTGGTCAGCGTGGATGGTGACGATGATGTTGGTGCAGTGACCGGCGAGCGCCTCGTCGATCGAGTTATCCAAGACCTCGAAGACCATGTGGTGCAAGCCGGATCCGTCATCGGTGTCACCGATGTACATTCCAGGGCGCTTGCGGACTGCATCGAGGCCTTTTAAGACTTTGATTTTACTGGAATCGTAGACGTCCGCGGAGCTCATGGGATACCCGGTTCAGAGGGACGTGGGATTATAGCAGAGAGGTGATTTTTCCGTGTTCCACGTGAAACCTTCGGGTCGCGGAAAGCCGTTGGAACGCTTCCATATTCGGGTCCAGGGCCGTCACGAAGAGCTGCCCCGGCAGCTCCAACACCACCGAGAGCAGCCGTTCCAGGTTGGCCACGTCGAGTTCTGCCGCAGGGTCATCCACAAGTAGCGCCGCCGTAGGACTGCCCAACACGTCATCGCATTTGAGCTGCCCAAGGAGCATCGCTGAGGCTGTCAGCTTCTGCTGACCGCGGGACACGCGGTGCTTGGCCAGATCCCCCGCCACGCGGATCGACAGGTCGGCTCGATGAGGACCGGAGTGCGTTGTCCCCCGCTCCCGGTCCCTCGGCCAGGAATGCTCGATCGCATCTCTCAGTTCAGTCCCGGCTGCCCAACCATCGCTGAGCGAGAGCTCGATGGTCGTGCCTAGAAGGCGCTGCCCGACCGCCGCGACGTAAGGCTGCAACTTGGCGAAGTACTCCCGGCGGGAAGTGGCCAGGGAACGGCCGGACTCCAACAGCTCCGGATCCCAGGCACGGACCACTTGTTCAGGCGCCTCGGCCCTCAACGCGGCGTTGCGCTGTTTGAGCGCGCGCTGGTACCGACGCCACTGCTCCACGAACCTTGGTTCCACGTGGAACACTCCCCAGTCCAGGTAGCGGCGACGCTCCTGTGGGCCCTCCTCAACCAAGCGATGGACTTCGGGGTCAATCGCCTGCACCGGCAGGATCGTGGCAAGTTCAGCCAGGCTGCCAACCCGGTTGCCCGCCGCCCGGGCCTCGAATCCTTCCCGGCTGTACCGAACGCCGACCGGGCGGACACTTTCGCCGACTTCGAAGCGTCCCGTGAGCAGCAACTCCTGGGCGCCTTTGCGAATCAGGGTTTCGTTGCGGGTGGTGCGGAATGAGCGTCCACGCCCCAGAAAGAAGATCGCCTCCAACAGGCTGGTCTTGCCCGAGGCGTTTGCACCGCTGATCAGGTTGCAGCGGCCGTCGAATTCGAGATCCGTCGAGGCAATGCAACGGAAATCGCGGACCTCGAGGTGGCGCAGACTCATGGCGTCAGGCTAAACCGATGTTCCACGTGGAACTAACCTGAGCGCGTTCAGGACAACCGTACGTTCGCCGGATGTTCCACGTGGAACCAACCTTAGCGGCGCAGACCTGGACGTGCGCCAGCCCTCCGCCGCTCAGAGCCGCATCGGCATGACGACGTAGCGGGCCGACCCGTCCTGCGTGGCACGGATCAGGCAGCTGCTGTTGCCGTCGGTCAAACCCACCTGCACGTCTGCGCCGTCTACAGCCGCCAGCGCGTCGAGCAGGTAATTGACGTTGAAGCCGATTTCCAGCTCTTCGCCGTCGTAAGTTACTTCGACTTCTTCTTCAGCCTCTTCCTGCTCCGGGTTGTGCGCCTGGATCATCAGCGCATTCGGCTTGAGCGCGAAGCGGATGCCGCGATACTTCTCGTTCGACAGAATCGCCGCACGCTGCAGCGCCTGGCGCAAATCGTCGCGAACTGCGCCAATCGTCTTGGGCGGCGTGGCAGGGATCACGCGGCTATATTCCGGGAAACGGCCGTCAATGAGCTTGGAAGTGAAGCGAATTTCGCCAATCTGGACGCGAAGATGATTGGATCCGATCGAAACCTCGAGCATCTGGTCTTCGTTGCCCAGAATCCGCTGCAATTCGAGCACGCCTTTGCGTGGAACGATGACCTGTTGGCCTGCTTTTCCGCCATTTGGCAGCTCAACTTCGCACAATGCGAGCCGATGGCCGTCAGTTGCGACAGCTCGCAACATTTTCGCCGAAGTTTCAAGCAGCAGGCCGTTCAGGTAGTACCGGACGTCCTGCTGAGCCATCGAGAAGTGGGTCTTGTCGAGCAGCCGCTTGAAGTCCTTCTGGGGCAGCTGCAGGGTCTGCTCTGCGTTGATCTCCTCCACGGTGGGGAACTCTGCCGCCGGGAGCGTGGAGAGCGTGAAGCGACTCTTGCGAGCGCGTACGAGCATCCGTTCGCCTTCCTGCGTGAGCGTGATCTCGGTGCCTTCCGGCAACGCGCGACAGATGTCCAGCAGCTTGCGTCCCGGGATCGTGATGTCACCGCCTCGCTGCACGTCCACGTCGGACGTGGCGACGAGTTCGACTTCGAGATCCGTCGCCGTGATCGAGAGCTTGCCGCCTTTGGCCGATACCAGCACGTTCGCCAGGATCGGCATCGTCTGCTTGCGCTCGACGACACCGATGACGGCCTGCAGCGGGCTCAGGATCGCTTCGCGCTTCGCGATGATCTTCATCTTCTATAGTTCCGGAGTCTTTATATAAGAGATCTATTGTTATGACTTTTAGCACAGCCCATGTCTGTGCAAAACCTCAGTTTTCCCAATGCCAGCGCGCATTTGCCGACCGGGTCAGCACCCCTTGCAACGCACGCAAGCCCTGTCCGCAGCCTGTGGATGAAATGTGGAGTACTCGACCTTCGATTTCATCCACAGGTTAATCATGTCATCCCGCAAGCGTTCTCAACAGGTTTGAATAGTCCTCGTTGAGCCGCTGCTGCGAAGTCCGCAGCTCCTTCACGACGCGGCAGGCATGCAGCACCGTCGTGTGGTCACGGCCACCAAAAGCATCGCCGATTTCCGGCAGGCTGTGATTGGTCAGCTCCTTCGACAATGCCATCGCCATCTGCCTCGGCCGCGTGATCGAGCGGCTGCGCCGGCGTGACAACAGATCGGCCACGCGGATCTTGTAGTACTCCGCGACCGTCTTCTGGATGTTCTCGATCGTGACCAGGCGCTCCTGCAGCGCGAGCAGGTCCTTGAGCGCTTCCTTCGCAAAATCCAGCGTGATCGGCCGACCCGTGAATTGCGAGTTCGCGATCACGCGGCGCATTGCTCCTTCGAGTTCGCGCACGTTGGAGCGGATGCGCTTGGCGACGAAGAACGCGACCTCCTCCGGCAGCTCGACGCCGCTGGCTGCAGACTTGCTCATCAGGATCGCGACGCACGTTTCGAGTTCGGGCGGCTCGATCGCCACCGTGAGTCCCCAGCCGAAGCGCGACTTGAGACGCTCCTCCAGGCCTTCGACTTCCTTCGGATAGCGGTCGCAAGTGAGGATCACCTGCTGCTGCCCTTCGAGCAGCGTATTGAACGTATTGAAGAACTCTTCCTGCGAACGATCCTTGCCCGCGAAGAACTGGATGTCGTCGATCAGCAGCGCGTCGAGGGTGCGGTACGCCTGCTTGAACTCGTTGATGGTGTTGTGCTGCAGCGCGCGGACCATGTCGCCGACGAAGCGCTCGGAGTGCACGTAGGCGACTTTTGCGTCCTTGTTGCGCGCGCGGATCTGGTTGCCGACGGCATGCATCAAGTGCGTCTTGCCGAGGCCGACGCCACCGTAGATGAACAGCGGGTTGTAGGCGCGCCCCGGGTTCTCGGCGACCTGGACCGCGGCGGCGCGCGCCAACTGGTTGCTCTTGCCCTCGACGAAATTCGCGAACGTGAACTCGGCGTTCAGCCGGCCGCCGAACTGGGGCAGGGGGTCGATCGTGCGCCGGGGAGGCGCACCGGGCTGAGACTCAAACGTGGCCGGCGGCCGAGCCACGGAGCGCGGTTGCACCGGCAGGCCGATTCCATCCGTCATCTGGGTTGGTGTGGGGAGCGGCTGGCGCCGGGACCCGATTTCCACGGTCACTTGTGGGGCCGGCGCAGGCACCAGCTCGTCCACCAGTTCGCTGATGCGCGACGTGCAGTTCTGATTGACCCAATCGACCACGTACCGGTTGGGCGCCAGCAGTCGCAGCCGGTCCCCGTCTTCGACGGCCTGCAGCGGGCGGATCCAGGTGTTGAAAGCCTGTTCCGGTAGCTCCGCTTCGAGCCGGCGGAGGCATTGATGCCAGAGCGAAATCTCCACGAACCGACGGGCCTTTCTAAGGGACGGTGAGCGCTTGCCAGCGGGAAGGGGCGGCGAGTGTATACCGGCCTCCAGGCCTGTGGATATCTTCGGTTGAGGTTGACTCTGCCAGGGTCCGTGCGTATTCTTCCCGGCCCTTTTACGGCCAGTGCATGTTGTTGTTTCTGGTCCTGTTTTCCGGTCCTGTTTAGGACACTTCGGAGCCGAAGATGAAGCGCACATTCAACCCGAGCAACCTGCACCGCAAGCGAGTCCATGGCTTCCGTGCGCGCATGGCCACCAAGGGCGGTCGTCTCGTCCTCGCCCGTCGTCGCGCGAAGGGCCGCAAGCGCCTTGCGGTCTGACCGTTCTCACCAGCAGTAACGATCGCACGCCTGTCTCGCGACGCTTCCCGCGCGCGAGCCGCCTGACCGACAAGCCCCAGTTCGACGCCGTTCATCGGCAAGGTCAGCGATCTGCCGATGCGCTGTTCCTCGTGCTCACTCGTCCCAACGCAGCGGGACAGGCCCGGCTCGGACTCGCCGTCGGCATCAAGGCCGCGGGCAACGCCGTCAAGCGCAATCGCATCAAGCGCCTCGCCCGCGAATCGTTCCGTCACCGCCAGCAGGAACTGCCGCCCTTGGACGTCGTCGTCAATGCGCGACCTGCCGCCAGCAGCAGCAGCAGCGTCGAGATCCGCGCGAGCCTGCAATCGCACTGGGATAGGATCGTGCGACGATGCGCCCGTTCCTGATCGCCCTCATCACGTTCTACCGGTGGTTCATCAGCCCGATGCTCGGGCCGAACTGCCGCTTCCATCCCACGTGCTCCTGCTACGCGCAGGAAGCCATTCAACGTCACGGGGCGCTGCGCGGCTCGTGGCTCGCGGCGCGTCGCATTGGACGCTGCCACCCCTGGAATCCCGGCGGCTGCGATCCCGTGCCCGCATGCACGCACACGCCGCACGACCACACTGATAAGCGACCGAGTCATGGATAACCCGCGCCTGTTTCTCTGGATTGGTCTCGCACTGCTCGCGTGGATGAACATCATCCAGTGGGACCGCGATTACGGCTCGCAGCCGGCTGTTGCATCGGCCACGACGGCCGCGCCCGGCGCGACGTCAACGGCGGCCGCGCCTGCAGTGGGCACCACGCCATCGAGCCTGCCGTCGCTGCCTTCCGCCGCGGCGCCGGCCGCTGGCACGACCGCTGCGGCGGCCGTGCAAACGCCGGCCATCGGCGCCGTGGCGACGGACGTGCCGACGATTCGCGTCGTCACCGACGTGCTGGACATGGACATCAGCCTGCAGGGCGGCGACCTGCTGCGCGCGGACCTGTTGAAGTATCCGCAGGACAAGAAGCCGGGCAGTCCCGCGGTGAGATTGCTCTCGACTGACGACACCACCTTCAGTGTCGTGCGCAGCGGCCTGCGTGCCGCCGACGGTCGCGCCGAACCGACGCACCTGGCCACGTACACCGCGCCCGCCACCGAGTTCCGCCTCGCGCCGGGCGCGCAGGAACTGCGCGTGCCGTTGACGTGGACGGATGGACAGGGCGTCACCGTGATGAAGACCTACGTCTTCAGGCCGGGCCAGTATGCGATCGACGTGCAGTACGACGTGCAGAACGCTTCCACGGCGGATTGGAAGGCTGCTTCGTACGTGCAGTTTGCGCGGCACGTGTATTCGCAGAAGCGTTCGATGTTCGACGTCGAGAGCTACGCGTTCCGCGGCCCGGCCGTGTACGACGGCAACAAGTATCAGAAGCTCACCGTCGACAAGGACGATGCGGCGTTCCGCGCACCACTTCGTGTCGGCCGCCGTGCCGCCGAAGGGCGAGACCTACGATTTCTCGCTGCAACGTGAAGGCGACCATTCGCTGGTCAGCTACCGCGGCCCGCTCAAGAGCGTGCCCGCCGGCGCCAGCGCCGCGTTCAGCGAAAAGCTGTTCATCGGGCCCAAGCTGCAGGACCAGCTGCAGAAGACCGGCCCAAAGCTCGAGCTCACGGTCGACTACGGCAAGCTCACGATCCTTGCCAACCCGCTGTTCCACCTGCTCCAGTGGGTGCACAAGTACGTCCAGAACTGGGGCGTCACGATCATCATCGTGACGATCCTGCTGAAGCTGCTGTTCTACAAGCTCACCGAAAAGAGCGGCCGCTCGATGGCCAAGATGCGAGCGATCGCGCCGCGCATCAAGGCGATCCAGGAGCGCTACAAGGACGATCGCGAACAGCTCGCGAAGCAGACGATGGAGCTGTACAAGCGCGAGAAGATCAACCCGGTTGCGGGCTGCCTGCCGATCCTCGTGCAGATCCCCGTGTTCCTTGCGTTCTACTGGGCGCTGCTCGAGAGCGTCGAGATGCGCCAGGCGCCGTTCTTCGGCTGGATCCAGGACCTGTCGTCGAAGGATCCGTACTTCATCCTGCCGATCCTGATGGGCTTCGGCATGTTCGCGCAGTTCAAGCTGAACCCGGCGCCGCCCGATCCCATGCAGGCAAAGATGTTCGCCTTCATGCCCGTGATCATGACGGTGATGATGGCGTGGTTTCCGGCGGGCCTGGTGCTGTACTGGCTCACGAACACGCTGCTGTCGATTGCGCAGCAGTGGCAGATCAACCGGGTCGTCCTGGCTGAAGCAGCCAAGAGCGGCTCCTGACGTCGTCCTGACCTCTCCCGCCGCAGCGAGAGAGGTCGCGCCGAGCCGCGGGTGAGGGCCCTGGCGTTGGACCCGGCATGTCCTGCCATGATCGGAAACGCGGACACGCGCGGGTTGCAGGCGGTCGATCCGGTACCTTGCCCCGAGCTTGAAAAGGCAGACGCGCGCACGGTGACAGGCGGTCGATCCGGTACCTTTCCCCGAGCTTGAAAAGGCAGACACGCGCTCGGGGAAAGGTACGCCTGAACTCGTTTTCGGCGCGCCGAAAACGTCGCACGGCGCAAGCAACGCCACCGCGCTCCGATCAAAACCTCTCCCGCTAAACGGGAGAGGTTGGCTGAAGCACGGGCGAGGAGCCCAGTAGTCTCTCGCATGCACGAATAGTGTTGTTGCAAAAGCAACAGATAAGAATAAAATGTGCTAATGGAGCGCCTTTCCCCTACCTTAACGACCCATGCCGTGGCCGACGGGGCCAACCTCCGTCCCGCGGAAGTGCTGACGCGCGCGCTCGTCAAAGCAGGCAAGGAGCTTGGCCTCACCCAGGCCGATCTCGGCGCCATCGTCGGCCGTGACCGCACCGCGCTGAGCCGCGGTGCCCTCGAACCCGACACCAAGTCCGGTGAGCTCGCGCTGCTCTTGATCCGCGCCTACCGCTCGCTCTTCTTACTCGTGGGTGGCGAACCCCGCCAGATGAAGCACTGGATGCACGCCCACAATCATCACGTGGGCGGCGTGCCAGCCGAGCTCGTCCGCTCCGTGCCGGGCCTCATGCGCGTGGTCGAATACCTCGACGCCATCCGGGGTCGCGTGTGAGCGACATCTGGGAGGCGTGCTCCGACCGCGCCGTACCCGTTGCCCTGCAAGGCGAAGTATTCCGTCTCGTCGAGAGCCAGGAACAGGTCGCAACGAATTCCCTCGTGGGCACTCTCGCCGAACAGGCGTTGCTCGAAGACCTGATCGAAGCCTCCAAGCCGCAGCTCCCCGGACCGGCAATCGGTCTGCACTACCTGTTGGCGACACCGTTCCGCTACCCGCCGCTGCCTTGGGGTTCACGGTTCGGCAGGCGCTTCGAAGCCAGTCTGTTCTATGCGGCGCGAAGCACCGATACGGTGCTCGCCGAGAGCGCGTACTACCGGTTCGTCTTCTGGTCCGGCATGGCCGCACCACCGCCCGCGCCGCTCGACACGCGGCACACGCTGTTCCGCGCTTCGATCGGTACCGCCCGCGGCCTGCAACTGCAGCACGCACCGTTCGAAGAGCATGCGGTGGCACTGCTCGATCGCCGCTACTACGGCGTCACCCAGGCCCTCGGCTCGGCCATGCGCGACGCCGGCATCGAAGCCTTCGAATACCGCTCGGCGCGTGATCCGCAGCAGGGGTTGAACGTCGCGCTCTTTACGCCCGCCGCGCTCAGAGCGTCCAGGCCTGACATCCTCGACGAATGGCTGTGCCAGACCACCGCTGAGCGCGTGAGTTACTACAGTCGCCCCGGTGGCGGCATTTGCGAGTTTCCAATCGACACGTTTCTGGTCGAAGGCAAGCTGCCCTTGCCAGCCGCATGAGCAGCGCCCCATGAGTGCAACGGCAAGCGAAACGATAGCGGCGATTGCGACCGCACCCGGTCGCGGCGGGATCGGCATCGTTCGCGTGTCGGGCCCGCAGACCGTGAACATCGCCCGCTCGCTGCTCGGGACCGCCCTTGAACCGCGACGCGCCGAATTGCGCGCGTTTCTCGATGCTGCCGGCTCACCCATCGACACGGGCCTGGCGCTCTACTTTGCGGGACCGCATTCGTTCACCGGCGAAGACGTGCTCGAGCTGCATGGGCACGGCGGCCCAGTGGTCATGGAGCTGCTGTTGCAGCGCGTGCTGGCCCTCGGTGCGCGCGCAGCGACTGCTGGCGAGTTCACGCAACGCGCCTTCCTCAACGACAAGCTCGACCTCGCGCAAGCCGAAGCGATCGCTGACTTGATCGACAGTGGATCCGCGCAGGCGGCGCGCGCGGCATTGCGCTCGCTGCAGGGTGAGTTCTCCGCCCGCGTGCATGAACTCGCCGAGGCAGTTCTTCTGCTGCGGCTCTGGATCGAGGCGGCCATCGACTTTCCCGAGGAAGAAATCGATTTCCTTGCGGACCGCGCTCTCGGGGAACGCATGCGGGATGTGCGGCAACGATTCACCGCGCTGGCGGAAACCGCCCGCCAGGGCGCATTGCTGCGTGACGGCCTGACGGTCGTCATTGCGGGTCGCCCGAACGCAGGCAAGTCGAGCCTGTTGAATCGCCTGGCCGGTTACGACGCCGCAATCGTCACCGCGACGCCCGGCACGACGCGCGACGTGCTGCGTGAACGCATCTCGATCGACGGCCTGCCGCTGCACATCCTCGACACGGCAGGACTGCGCGAATCCCCGGACGAGACGGAAGCCGAGGGCATTCGGCGTGCCCGCCAGGAAATCTCACGCGCAGACCGTGTGCTCTTCGTCGTCGATGCCGCGGATCCCCAGGCGATCGCCGCGATCGACAACGACCTGCAGCACGTACCCGCAAAGATTCCACTCACGCTCGTCTTCAACAAGATCGATCGCAGCGGTGACGCGGTGAAGGTGGAGGCGGGGCAGGGCGGCGCGCCGCGTGTCTACCTCAGCGCAGGTTCAGGCGCGGGCCTCGACGGCTTGCGTCAGCACCTCAAGGACTGCATCGGCTTTCATCCTGCATCGGACGGCGCGCTCTCGGCACGAACCCGGCACATCGATGCGTTGCGACGCGCACGGGAGCATGTCGAGACGGCGCATGAGCTGCTGACGACGCGGCATGCGGGCGAACTTGTCGCGCAGGAACTGCGTGACGCACATCAGGCGCTGGGTGAGATTACCGGCGAAGTGTCGAGCGACGATTTGCTGGGCCGGATCTTTGCCAGCTTCTGCATCGGCAAGTGAGTTAGTGTTCCCCGCCGAAGCGCTGGAATCGCGCTGGCGCTATCTGCGCGATACTTTGATCCGTCGCATTACTTCCGCGAGCTCCGCATCCCGTCCGGCCGCAATGTCCTCGAGGCGAGGTTGCACGTAGACGTCGGGTTCGATACCCGCGTCGGGCAGCGGTCCAGCGGCGATTGGGAACTGTCCGATCAATGGCACGTCGGTTTCGATGTGGGATTTCGGTAATCGCAAGAAGAAGAACGCACCGCCGGTGATACCGCGTTGGTTGCCGCCCGTGGCCTGGCCGACCAGCGTGCCCAACCGATGGCGCTGCACGGTCGCGGCGAACTCAAACGTCGCCGAACTGTTCACGGCGCCGACCAGCACCCACACGCGTCCGCTGTAACGCGGACTCAATGCCCTGACGACTGAACCCTCGGCGTCGTTGTCGTACTTCGTCAGGCGATAGAAACCGTCGCCGAGGTCGACGGCCGAATCGCCCCAGTCGTAGAACGTGCGATCCCAGGTTTCCAGCATCGGCCGCAGGTCGTCGGGCACCTTGCGATAGCGCGTCTTGCGCACGATCGGTTCGGCGGGCAGGCCGCTGGTCGTGAGGTGCGCGAGGATGCGATCGCCCACGCTGCTGCCACCTTCGTTGGCGCGCAGGTCGATGATCAGATCGCCGTTGCCTTTGGCATCAAGCCTGCTGAACAACTGATCGAGGTATGGTTCCCAGGCGAACTTCGAGTTGTACAGTGCCCAGGTCGGCATGCTGAGCAGTCCCACGCCCGGTGCTACCTCCGCGTAGCTCCACGGGTTCGTGTCATCGCGTGGCGTGCCTTCAGTGGCGACTCGCTTGTCCCACGCCAAAGCAGGAACCTGCAATGATCGCACCTTGGCACCGGGCGATGTCCGGACCTCAAGCACGAAGGGACTACCTTCGTCGCGTGGAAACGCGAGCGGAAAGTAGACGTCGAACGCTTCATAGCGACCGTAGCCCTGCACTTCGAGGTTGCTGACGCGCTTCGCGTCGTTACCACCGTCGGCGCGTGAGTATGGGAGCAGGCCCTCGAGGATCGCCGCGACAGGGCGGCCGTCGATCGACAGTACCTCGGTTCCGCGCTGCAGTCCCGGCACGTCGACGTAAGCGCGCGTGACGACCATGCGTCGATCCAGCCAGCGGAACGCGAAGGGGATCCGCGGTCGTTGCAACAGAGTTCGCTCTACTTCCTCACCCTGGTTGAAGAAGTTGGGATAGGTGTGACCGCACTGGATGAACGTCGTGAGCCGGGCAATGGCCAGATATGCGTCGGCGAGGGTTCGATCCCGAGCCAACTCGCTATCGAGCGCGGCGAACGCGTCGTCGATCTGGGCCTTGGACCGGTATCGATACAGCCCCGGGTGCAGCGTCTCGTAGGCCCGGCGCAGGACCGCAGCGTCCGCCTGCAGGTCCGCCGCGGGAATGAGCCTCCCGGTCGCAGGCGCCGGAACATTTCCCGCTGCAGCGACCCCTGGCACGACGAAGGCTGCGAGCAGCGTCGTCGTCGCCGCAAAGGCCCAGAATCTCCGCCATGTCCTTGCCTGCACGCGGTCTCCCTGAGCGTTGCTGATCGTAACGAAGACCCTGGCCTGTTCGTGCCTGACGACGGAACGGTTCCGGGGACGATGCGCCGGACAGGCGGGCGACTCTGCCCGAAGCGCGGATTGGCTTATCATTCCCAACCCGGCCAGGGATTTACGCCGGGGTAAAGGGGCGGCCATGAGACAGCTTTCCGGTGCGGATTCGATGTTCCTGCAGTTCGAGCGCGGGAACAATTTCATGCACGTCGCTTCACTGGCGATCTACGACCCGTCGACCGCACCGGGCGGTGGGGTGCGGTTCAAGGACGTGCTGCGGCACTTCGCCACCCGCGTCGCCCAGTTCCCGCAGTTCCGCCGCCGGCTGGTGTCCCTGCCGTTTTCGCTCGACCGTCCGTACTGGGTTGAGTCCGACAGCATCGATGTCGAATTCCACGTTCGTCACATCGCCGTGCCGCACCCGGGCG
The DNA here is from genome assembly GCA_026398785.1 of Pseudomonadota bacterium. Lineage (GTDB taxonomy): Bacteria > Pseudomonadota > Gammaproteobacteria > Steroidobacterales > Steroidobacteraceae > RPQJ01. Next base: position 17,416 of record JAPLSF010000033.1, read on the forward strand.
ACTGGCGGCAGCTCTGCATCCAGGTGGCGCGCCTGCACTCGCGACCGCTCGACCGCAGCAAGCCACTGTGGGAGGCCTACGTCATCGAAGGCCTGCACGACGTCCCCGGCGCCCCGCCTGGCAGCTTCGCCTTGTACACGAAGATGCATCACTCGATCGTCGACGGCGAATCGGGCACCGAGATCATGCGGGCGCTGCATTCGCTGATACCCGAACAGATCGATTTCGATGCCGAGGAACAGAGCGCGAGCGGGATCTACCATGCCGACCGCGAACCGACACTGGTCGAGCTGTACTCGCGCGCGCTGGCCCACAACGTGCAGAAGCTGCCGAACTTCGCGCGCTTCTCGCTCGGGACGGCGCGCAAGGTCGCGTCGCTCGGCGCCGAGGCATTGACCAGGTTCAATAACCTGGGACAGGGCGGCTTCGTCTCCAACGTCCGTTCACTGCTGACGGGTGACCTGAGCACGCTGCTGCCACGCATGCCGCCGCAGACGCGCTTCAGCGGCGATGTGTCGGCGCACCGTGTGTTTGAAGCCGTGTCGCTGCCGCTCGCCGACTTCCGCGCGATCCGCAAACAGGTGCCGGCGGCCACCATCAACGACCAGTTCCTCTGCATCGTCGGCGGAGCGCTGCATGCCTACCTGTCCGCGAAGAACGAATTGCCCGATTCGACCATGGTCGCCATGGTGCCGATGACGCTGCGCGGCCAGGAGAAGGGGGCCGACGTGGGTAACCAGGTCGGTTTCACGCTGATGCCCGTGCACTCCGAGATCGAGGATCCGCTCGAACGTTTGCGCACGATCTGCGACGCGGCTGCAACCTCGAAGCGCGTGACGGACGCCATCGGCAAGGAACTGGCGCGCGACCTGCTCGAGACGTTGCCGAGCATCGTGGCGGATCCGCTGCTGCGCAACGTGCGGCTGCCGCGCATCGGCCTCATCGTCTCCAACGTGCGCGGGCCTGACGTCCCGCTGTACATGGCGGGCGCACGGTTGGTGAACTACGCGCCGATCAGCATCGCGCTCGACGGCATGGGTCTCAATGTCACGGCCTTCAGCTATGCGGGAAACATGTGGCTCTGCGCAGTATCGTGCCGCGAAATGCTGCCGGATCCCTCGTTCTTCGCCGACTGCATGCGCACGTCGTTCGAGCATATGAAGGCAGCGGCTGAGCGTGAAGCGGCTTTCACGGTGGCCGAGGTGGCGGCCATCGCGCTGGTCGATGGCGACAAGACCATTGAAGGCAAGATCGCGCGCAAACCGGCCCGTCGCCGGGTGAAGGCGAAAGCCGCTCCGCGCGGAGTGCTGGCCAAGTCGGCCGCCAAGAAGCGTCGCAGCCGCAAGGCCGCTTCGCCCGAAAGCCCGGCCTGACGGTGATGCGCACGCGCGACCGGATGCCCCCCGAGCTGCGGCGGGCACTCACCGATCTCTTCGGCGACCCGGTCGACGACGTGGTGCTGCGTGAGCATTCCTGGTTCGCGAAGCTGCATGGGCACGCCACGGCGACGACTCGCCACAACACGATCTACCTGCGGGGCTCCGTCGACGACTTCTTCGCCAATCCCGAATTGCTGCTGCACGAGTATTTCCACGTGCTGCGACAGTGGAACCGCGGTCGCATGAACGTCCTCGACTACCTGCTCGAGTGGTATCGGCGCGGCTACTGGCAGAACCGCTACGAGCGGCAGGCCCGGCGGTTCGTGAAATTGCGGCTTGCGGCGTTCCGGGTGGCGGTGGCGCGCCCGGCAGCGGCCGCCTGAAGTACGCCGATGACGCGCTTCGCCGAATGTTTCGACGTGATAGTGGTGGGTGGCGGCCATGCCGGCACCGAGGCTGCACTCGCCTCGGCACGACGCGGCGCGCGCACGCTGCTGGTTACGCAGAGCATCGAGGCACTCGGGCAGATGAGTTGCAATCCGGCGATCGGCGGCATCGGCAAGGGCCACCTCGTCCGCGAGATCGATGCGCTCGGCGGCGCGATGGCACGCGCGATCGACCGTGCCGGCATCCAGTTCCGCACCCTCAATGCGAGCAAGGGCCCGGCCGTTCGTGCGACGCGAGCGCAAGCCGACCGCGCTCTCTACAAGAGGGCGATCCGCTCGATCGTCGAGAACCAGCCAGGCCTTTCGTTGTTCCAGGCCGAGGTCGCCGACCTCCGGCTCGAACACGGTCGCGTTGCCGGCGTCGTCACCGCGGTGGGCCTCGAGTTCGGCTCTCGTGCGGTCGTCCTCACGGTCGGCACGTTCCTGGGCGGCAAGATCCACGTCGGCCTCGAACAGTCACCGGGCGGACGAGCAGGCGATCCGCCGTCGAACCGGCTCGCGGCCAGGCTGCGTGCATTGCCGTTGCGCGTCGGCCGTCTCAAGACCGGCACGCCGCCGCGAATCGACGGCCGTTCGATCGACTACACCGGGCTGCTGGTGCAGGCTGGCGATGAACCCGTGCCCGTCTTCTCGTTCCTCGGTCGTCGTGACGAACACCCGCGCCAGGTCTGCTGCCACATAACGGCCACCAACGAACGTACGCACGGGCTGATCCGCTCAGGCACCGACCGTTCACCAATGTTCACCGGCGTCATCGAAGGCGTCGGTCCGCGGTATTGCCCCTCGGTCGAAGACAAGGTCGTTCGCTTCGCCTACAAGGCCTCGCACCAGATCTTCATCGAGCCGGAAGGCCTCGACACGCACGAGGTCTATCCGAACGGCATTTCGACCAGCCTGCCGTTCGACGTGCAGCAGGCGTTCGTGCGCAGCATCAGGGGCTTCGAACGCGCGCACATCACGCGGCCGGGTTATGCGATCGAATACGACTTCTTCGATCCGCGTGACCTGCTGCCAACGCTCGAGACGAAGCATGTGCCGGGACTGTATTTCGCCGGTCAGATCAACGGCACCACCGGCTACGAAGAGGCCGCCGCGCAAGGCCTGCTCGCCGGCATCAACGCGAGCCTGCAGGTGCAGGCGCGGGAACCGTGGTTCCCTACCCGTGGCGACGCCTACATCGGCGTGATGGTCGACGACCTCATCACGCGCGGCGCGCCCGAGCCGTACCGCATGTTCACGAGCCGCGCGGAATACCGTCTCACGCTGCGCGAAGACAACGCGGATCTTCGCCTCACGCCCGCCGGCCGTGAACTCGGCCTCGTCGACGACGAGCGCTGGAGCCTCTTCGAACGCAAGCGGGTCGCCGTCGACGCTGAACTCGAGCGGCTTCACGCGATCCGGGTCCGGCCGGGCACGGCCGTCGCCACCGAGCTCGAACCGCTTTTCGGTGCGCCCCTGTCGCGCGAGCAGCGTGCGTTCGAAGTATTGCGTCGGCCCGAAGTACCGTACGCAGCCCTCGATGCCGCGCTTGGCGGCGGCAACGACGACTGGCGCGACGATGAGAGACTCTCCGTGCAGGTGCCACTGCAGGTCGACGTGCAGGCGAAGTACTCCGGTTACATCGATCGCCAGCACGACGAGATCGAGCGCCAGCGGCGCAGCGAAGCAACGCGGCTGCCCGAGACGCTCGACTACGCGCAGGTGCGCGGCCTCTCGCATGAGGTGCGGCAGAAGCTCGCGCAGCAGCGGCCGACGACGCTCGGCCAGGCAGCACGCCTTCCAGGGCTAACGCCCGCAGCAATCTCGATCCTGCTCATTCACCTGAAGCGGCAGCACGAGACGCCCGGACCCACGCGAGCCGGCGCCGCCGGGTAAGATCGGGCGCAGTTTTCGCGCCCGAGGTTCGCATCCCATGCCGCAGTCCATCCTTCGATCGAGCCGTCGAGCCGCGCCCGCGGCGAGCACATGGGCCATGGGTCTGTGCATAGCGATGCTCGCGCTCGTGGGATGCGGCGGCGGCAACGGCGGCGCGGACAAGGCCGGTGACGCGACGAAGACGGGGAGCACGGTTCCGTCCGACTTCAATCCCGCCGTCCTGCGGCGGGGCAACGGCCCCGAGCCGGACACGCTCGATCCGCAACTGGCGCGGACCGAAGGCGCGTTCAACATCCTGCGCGACGTGTTCGAAGGCCTGACCTCGATCGGTCCCGACGGCTCGCCCGTGCCTGCCGCCGCTGCAGCCTGGACCGTGACCCCGGATGGCCTCGAATACCGCTTCACGCTACGCGACGGATTGCGCTGGTCGAATGGCGACGTGCTCAAGGCCGCTGACTATGTCGCCGGCATGCGCCGGCTCGTCGATCCAAAGACGGCCTCGCCCTACGCGCAGTTTATCGATCCCGTGCTGAACGCCGGGGCCATCACGCGCGGTGAAAAGCAGCCCGAGGAACTCGGCGTCACCGCGCCCGACGACCGCACCGTGCTGATCCGGCTGGCGACGCCCGCCCCTTATCTGCTCGGCCTGCTGTCGCAGCCGGGGACGTTCCCCGTGCACGGTCCTTCGCTTGCTGCGCATGGGGCGGAATACGCGCGACCCGGCAAGCTCGTCTCGAACGGCGCCTTCGTGCTGGCGGACTGGGTCATCGGGTCGCACGTGGTCCTGCGCCGGAATCCCAGCTACTGGAACAACGCGGCGACGAAGTTCGACGAAGTGCACTTCGTGCACATCGCCGACGCGGGCACCGAACTGCGCCAGTACCGCGCGGGTCAACTCGACGTCACGTACGTCGTGCCGGCGCCGCAGTTCCAGTGGATCAAGCAGAACCTGCCGGGCGAATTGCACGTCGCGCCGCAGCTCAGCGTCTATTACTACGGGTTCAACCTGACGCGGCCGCCGTTCAAGGACAACGCGAAGTTACGCCGCGCCCTGTCGCTGGCGATCGATCGCGACAAGCTGACCACCGCGGTGACGGGCGTGGGTGAAGCGCCCGCCTACGGTTGGGTGCCGCGCGGGGTCTGGAACTACACGCCGCAGCAATTCGACTACGCGGGCAAGCCGTACGCTGAACGGCTGGCCGAGGCCCGCCGTCTGTACGCCGAAGCCGGATACTCCGCCGCCAAGCCGCTGCAGATCGAGCTGCGCTACAACTCGGGTGACCAGCACAACCGGTTGGCCGTCGCCGTCGCGGCCATGTGGAAGGAAGGGCTCGGCGTCGAAACGACGCTCTATGCGGAGGAATTTCGCGCACTGCTGCAGAGCATCCAGGCCCGCAAGGACACGCAGGTATTCCGGTCGAGCTGGGTCGGCGATTTCAATGACGCCTACACCTTCGCCCAGCTGCTCCAGACCAGTTTCGGCATCAACCTGAGTGGGTACTCGAACCCGCGGTACGACGCGCTGCTGGCCGATGCGGTCAAGCAAGCCGACCCGGCACAACGCCGGGCGCTGCTCGAAGAAGCCGAGCGGGTAATGCTGGCCGACCATCCGGTGCTGCCGCTTTACTTCTACGTGAACAAGCACCTGGTGAAGCCGTGGGTCCGGGGCTGGACCGACAACGTCATGAACGTCGTCTACAGCAAGGACCTTCGGCTCGAGCCGCTGGCTCCCTGAGGATCGCGTCACAGATTGCCAATGTCGGCCCCCCCCGGAGTTGAGTGCGGCACCCTCGGCTTGCGACCATTCCGGCACTGGAACACTCACCGCAGAAAACTCATGACCTGGTTCGTCGTCTTCGCCCTTTCCGCGTTTGGTGTCTGGTACTGGCGGCACTACTCGGTGCAGCAGCGCGACCTCGAGAGCGCCTTGTCTCCGCAGCGCAAAGGCGAGCGATTCATCGGCCAGGTCGTGACGGTGCCGAAGGGCATCGCGAACGGTTCGGGTCGCGTGCAGCTGGGGCTGCAGCAGTGGACGCTGCGCGGGCCGGACGTCCCGCCCGGCGCCCAGGTTCGCATCACGGGCGTCGATGGCCGCGTGCTGATCGTCGACCGGATGCCGAGCCGCTGATACCGCTCCGGGGCCCAGCCGCTGGACCGCGGATCGAGGGCGGATTCCGCCGCGGCCATTCAGCCGGAAAACTTTACAATAGAGTCTTATTTCGATGACCAGGAAGACTGGAGACTCGAAATTCTGAATAGTCAAGATGCCACGGACCGAGCCGCCCTCGAGCGCCCTGCCCCGGTGTTATGTCAAAATGCTGCTTCGTATCACGGAACCAGCAGTTCGAACTGCGCGCTCACGTTGGCCGTGAACTTCATCTCGGACGGCTGATAAGTCTGTTCGGCCTCATCGGCCATCGGCGCCGCAGCGACTGACATCGCCTTCTGGGCGTACATGGGCACCGGCATCGTTCCCGTGGTGCTCAGGCTCTGCACGGGACCCAGTTTTGCGCCTGCTGCACGGGCCAGGGTATCCGCGTTGAGGCGGGCGTCGACGACGGCTTGCGTCAGTGCCGCGCGCTCCAGTTCCTTGCGCCGCGACGAGTCGAGCCGCGCCCCGCCCACCTGGTTCACACCGGCCGAGACCGACTTCTCGAGCAACGTGCCGAGGCGGTCGAGGTCATGCAGTTCCACGTCGACTTGCCGGCTGACGACGTACCCGAGCAGCACCTGCCTCGACTCCTTCTCGTCCCAGCGATAGTCGGGCTGTACCTGCAGCCGGGTCGAGTCCACGAACTTCGGTTCGATCTTCAACTCGCGGGTCAGGGCCAGGAGCCGTTCGACCGTCGCGTTGACCTCCGTCCGGGCTTCCGCCAGCGTCGGTCTGCGCGCCTCCACCCCCAGGGTCACGTAGGCCATGTCGGGCTGGGCTTTTACCTCGCCCGAGCCGGTCACGCTGACCGATCGCAGCGGGACGTCGGCCGCCGTCGCGACGCCTGCTGACGCCAGCATCGAGGCGGCCATGAGAACAGCAAGCCACGGGGTCCGAACCAGCTGGGTCATCGCGGGAATCCTTGCTGAGGGTGTGCAAGGCGCAGTCTATGCCAACCGTGGCCGGGGACAGGACCGGGTCTCCATTCGACTCGCCAGAGCATTTTTATTAACATGCCCGACCCTTCAGCTGACCCCCCGGGCTTTCCCTCGGCCGCCGAAGCCAGTATGACGATTCCGCAGGAGTTTTCCATGACCCCGAGATCGGCCTGGCTCGCACTGATCCTGACCCTTGCGTTGCTCGCCCCGGGCTTCGCGCAGGCCGCTGACACCGTTCGTGGCGGCAAGCTGGCCTACACGTGCCATGGCTGCCACGGCATCCCGAACTACAAGAACGCGTATCCGATCTACAGCGTGCCGAAACTGGGTGGCCAGCACACCGCGTACCTGGTCGCCGCGCTCAAGGAGTACAAGTCGGGCGATCGCGCGCATCCCACGATGTACGCGCAGGCGACGACGCTCGCCGACGCGGACCTGGCGGACATCGCCGCGTACCTGTCGGGGACCGAGCTCAAGCCGACGGGTCGTGCGGTCGGTACGGCGCCGAAGGCCAGCCAGACGTGCGTCGCCTGCCACGGTAACGATGGCGTGGGCATCCTGCCGGAGTATCCGAACCTCGCCGGCCAGCACGAGGACTACCTCTTGCACTCGCTGCGCTCTTACAAGAGCGGCGTGCGCAAGAACGCGATCATGTCCGGCATGGCCGCCGCACTGACGGAAAAGGACATCCGGGAACTGGCGAAGTACTACTCGTCGCAGCGTCCTGGCCTCTGCGCCACGGACGAAATCCGCGAGGCGGGCAAGTGCGAGGGGCAGTGATCTCAGCCCATCTTCCTATGGCATGACCTCATGCGAACAAGGCCGCGTTGCCCAGTCGATGGGCGGTGGCCTCTACCTGATCGACACTGAATACGTGCGTCCGGGGCTCGCGGCGAGCCACCTGGTGGTGGACCAGGGTCGCGCCGCCTTCATCGACACCGGCCCCGGTCCGGCCGCGCCCAGGTTGCTGGCGGCGCTCGACGAGCTCGGCATCGCGCGCGAGCAGGTCGATTACCTGTTCCTGACGCACGTGCACCTCGATCACGCGGGTGGCGCGGGGCAGATGATGCGGGCACTGCCCAACGCGAAGGCCGTGCTGCATCCGCGCGGCGCCCCGCACCTCGTCGATCCGTCCAAGCTCATCGCCGGCACCATCGCCGTCTACGGCGACGCGGTGTATCGCCAGCTCTATGGCGAACTGCTGCCGATCCCGGCCGACCGCGTGCTGTTGATGGCAGACGGCATGCGGCTGCAGCTCGGCGCACGCACGTTTGAATTCATCGATGCGCCGGGCCACGCCAGGCACCACCACTGCCCGATCGACCTCGATCATCGCGACGTCTATGCCGGCGACAACTTCGGCATCTGCTACCGCGAGTTCGACACGGCCGCCGGACCGTTCATGCTGCCGACGACGACACCGGTGCATTTCGAGCCTGACTTGCTGCACCAGACGATCGACCGGTTGCTGTCTTACCGCCCGCGCCGGATCGTACAGACGCACTTCGGGCCGGTCACCGATCTCGACCGTCTGGCGCGCGATCTGCACGCGGACCTCGACGTACTCGTCGCGATGGGCAGGCGTCATGTGGCCGCGCCCGATCGCACGCAGCGCATCCAGCACGACATGTTCGAGCACTTCAACCAGCGGCTCGATGCGCACGGCTATGCAGGCAGCCTTGCGCGCCGCCATGAATTCATCGACGAAGACGTGAACCTCAATACCCAGGGCCTCGAAGTGTGGCTCAGTCGGCAATAACCCTGCATTGCCGGCGATAAACTGCCGCACCGCAGAATTAGAGCACGCAAACCGATCACTGGCGCGGTAGCAATGACGTTTGACATAAAATCCTTCGAGGCGTTTCGCGTTCACCGACAGGGCGGCCAGATCACTGCCCAGTTCGACCAGATCGGGCTGTCCGACCTGACGGCGGGCGACGTGGTCGTGCGCGTGACGTACTCGGACATCAACTACAAAGACGCACTGGCCGCGACGGGCACTGCGCCGATCCTGCGTAAGTATCCGCTGGTGGGCGGCATCGACCTGGCTGGCGAAGTCGTGTCTTCGTCTGATCCGCGGTTTGCGCCGGGGCAGCGGGTGCTCGTCACCGGTTGCGGTCTCAGCGAAACCCAGGACGGCGGTTACGCGGAATACGCGCGCGTGCAGGGCGACTGGGCCATTCCGATTCCACCCGGCATGACGGATGCGGATGCGATGAAGCTCGGCACCGCGGGATTTACGGCGGCGCTCGCGATTCATCGCATGGAGCAGAACGGCCAGCAGCCGCAGCACGGCCCCGTCGTCGTTACGGGCGCGACCGGCGGAGTCGGCAGCCTCGCCATCAACATGCTGGCTGGCCGCGGCTACGCAGTGGTCGCCGTGAGCGGCAAGCCCGAGGCGGACGCGTACCTGCACGAAATCGGCGCTTCGCAGATCCTGCGGCGCCAGTCGCTGGACCTCGGCACCAGGCCGATGGAAGCCGCACTGTGGGCCGGCGCCGTCGACAATGTCGGCGGCGAAGTGCTGACCTGGCTCACGCGCACCACGGGCTATGGCGGCAACATCGCCAGCGTCGGACTGGCCGCCAGCCACGAACTGCACACCACGGTGATGCCGTTCATCCTGCGCGGCGTGAACCTGCTCGGCATCAATTCCGTCGCCACGCCGCGTGAGTTGCGGCTTGAGGTCTGGAACCGCATCGCCACCGACCTGCGGCCGTCGAAGCTCGACCGCATCGCCGGTAAGTGCGTGAAGTTCAGCGAGCTGCCCGCGCAGTTTGGCGAATACATCGAGGGCCGGGTCATCGGCCGAACCGTGGTAAGGATCGCAAAGAACACATGACTACCAACATTGCCGCGACGAAGTCGCTCGCTGCGGCTGCAAAGGACAAGCCGTTGGTGACTCCGGAGCGGCTCACGCACCTGCAGCGCCTGGAGGCCGAGAGCATCCAGATCATGCGCGAGGTGGTCGCCGAGTGCGACAAGCCCGTCATGCTGTATTCGATCGGCAAGGACAGCGCCGCGATGCTGCATGTCGCGCTCAAGGCGTTCTATCCGGCCACGCTGCCGTTTCCCCTGCTGCATGTCGACACGCTGTGGAAGTTCAAGGCGATGTACGAGCTGCGCGCGCAGATCACGCAGAAGTACAACCTGCAGCTCATCGTGCACACGAACCCGGACGGCATCGCGCAGGGCATCAATCCGTTCACGCACGGTTCGACGATCCACACCGACATCATGAAGACGCAGGGGCTCAAGCAGGCGCTCGACATGCACGGCTTCAATGCCGCCTTTGGCGGCGCGCGCCGCGACGAAGAAAAGAGCCGCGCCAAGGAGCGAGTCTTCTCATTCCGCTCGTCGCAGCATCGCTGGGATCCGAAGAATCAGCGGCCGGAACTCTGGTCGCTCTTCAACACGCGCATGCACAAGAGCGAAAGCCTGCGCGTGTTCCCGATGTCGAACTGGACCGAGCTCGACATCTGGCAGTACATCTACCTGCACGACATTCCGATCGTGCCGCTCTACTTCGCTGCCGTGCGGCCGGTGGTGGATCGCAACGGTACGCTGATCATGGTCGACGACGACCGCATGCCTTTGCACCCCGGCGAGAAGCCGATGCTGAAGAAGGTGCGCTTCCGCACGCTCGGGTGTTATCCGCTGACGGGTGCGATCGAGTCCGAGGCCGACACGCTCACTGCGATCATCCAGGAGATGCTGCTCACCACGACTTCGGAACGGCAGGGTCGCATGATCGACCACGACCAGTCGGCGTCGATGGAAAAGAAGAAGCAGGAGGGCTACTTCTGAGCCGCCGCGCAGCGTGGCTCACGCAGCAACCGCTACCATGAACGACACCATCCATCTGACACACCTGCAGCGCCTCGAGGCGGAAAGCATCCAGATCATGCGCGAGGTGGTCGCCGAGTGCGAACGCCCCGTGCTGCTGTACTCGATCGGCAAGGACAGCTCGGTGATGCTGCACGTGGCGCGCAAGGCCTTCTATCCCGCGCCGATCCCCTTCCCGTTGCTGCACATCGACTCGAGGTGGGAGTTCCGGGACATGTACGCGCTGCGCGAGCAGACCGCAGGACGCTACGGAGTGCGCATCATTGCTCACCTCAATCCAGAGGCCGTGGCGATGGACGTGAACCCGTTCGATCACGGATCCCAGATTCATACCGACCTTTGGCGAACGCGGGGACTGAAGCAGGCGCTCGACGAGCACCGCTTCGACGCCGCCTTTGGCGGCGGTCGGCGCGATGAGGAGAAGAGCCGCGCCAAGGAGCGCATCTTCTCCTTCCGTTCGGCGCAGCACCGCTGGGACCCGAAGAACCAGCGCCCGGAGCTCTGGTCGCTCTACAACGCGCGCATGCACAAGGGCGAGTCGATCCGTGTCTTCCCGATCAGCAACTGGACTGAGCTCGACGTCTGGCAGTACATCCTGCTCGAGAAGATTCCGATGGTGCCGCTGTACCTCGCCGCCGAGCGCCCAGTGGTCGAGCGCGACGGCACGCTGATCATGGTCGACGACGAGCGCATGCGCCTCAACCCGGGTGAGGTGCCCAGGATGCGCCGCATCCGCTTCCGCACGCTCGGCTGCTATCCGCTGTCCGGCGCGGTGGAGTCGGACGCCGACACGTTGCCGAAAGTCATCCAGGAAATGCTGCTCGCGCGGACCAGCGAGCGCCAGGGTCGGCTCATCGACCACGACCAGAACGCCTCGATGGAGAAGAAGAAGCAGGAAGGCTACTTCTGAGCCGTCCCGCGCCCCCCGTCCACCAACCAATCCAACGCGAAGCACCATGGCACACATCTCGGACCTGATCGCCACCGACATCGAGCAGTACCTGCACCAGCACGAGCACAAGAGCCTGCTGCGGTTCATCACCTGCGGCAGCGTCGACGATGGCAAGAGCACGCTGATCGGCCGTCTGCTCTACGACTCGAAGATGATCTTCGAGGACCAGCTCGCGGCGCTCGAGGCGGATTCGAAGAAAGTCGGAACGCAGGGCGGCGAACTCGATTTCGCCCTGCTGGTCGACGGCCTCGCTGCGGAACGCGAGCAGGGCATTACGATCGACGTGGCCTACCGCTTTTTCTCGACGGACAAGCGCAAGTTCATCGTCGCCGACACGCCGGGACACGAGCAGTACACGCGCAACATGGTGACGGGTGCGTCCAGCGCCGATCTCGCCGTGATACTGATCGACGCACGCAAGGGCGTGCTGACGCAGACACGCCGGCACAGCTACCTGGTGTCGCTGATCGGCATCAAGAAGGTCGTGCTCGCGATCAACAAGATGGACCTGGTCGGGTACAGCGAGTCCACTTTCGACAAGATCGTCGAGGACTACACGGCGTTCGCCAGGCAGATCGGCATCAACGAGTTCGTCGCGATCCCGGTGTCGGGCCTGCGCGGCGACAACATCAAGGACCCGAGCGCGCACACGGACTGGTACCACGGGCCGACGCTGATGGGTTACCTCGAGACCGTCAACATCGAGGACGTCGCCCAGCATCGGCCGCTGCGAATGCCGGTGCAGTGGGTCAACCGCCCGAACCTCGACTTTCGTGGTTTTGCCGGCACGATCGCGAGCGGCATGGTGAAGCAAGGTGAGCGGGTTCGCGTGCTGCCCTCGGGCCGCGAGAGCACCGTCACGCGCATCGTGACGATGGACGGCGATCTCGACCACGCGATCGCTGGCCAGGCGATCACGCTCACGCTCGCCGACGAGATCGACATCAGCCGTGGTGACGTCATCGCCCGGCCGGACGACCTGCCGGGCGTCGCCGATCAGTTCGAGGCGGTCGTCGTGTGGATGTCCGACGAACCGATGCTGCCTGGACGCCCGTACTGGCTGAAGATCGGCACCAAGCAGGTCGCCGCGACGATCACGGAGCCGAAGTACAAGGTGAACGTCAACACGCTCGAGCACCTGGCGGCAAAGAAGCTCGAGTTGAACGAGATTGGCATCTGCAACGTGTCGCTCGACCAGCCGATCGCATTCGACCCGTACGAGCAGTGCCACGAGACCGGCTCGTTCATCCTGATCGACCGCCTCACCAACGCCACGGTCGGCGCGGGCATGATTCATTTTGCCCTGCGTCGTTCGCAGAACATCCACTGGCAGGCGCTCGACGTGAACACGAAGTCGCGTGCGGCGCTCAAGGGGCAGCAGCCCGCGGTGTTGTGGCTGACGGGTCTGTCGGGCGCCGGCAAGTCGACGATCGCCAACATGGTCGAGAAGCGGCTGCTGGCCCTCGGCAAGCACACCTACCTGCTCGACGGCGACAACGTTCGCCACGGCTTGAACCGGGACCTGGGCTTCACCGATGCCGACCGCGTCGAGAACATCCGGCGTGTGGCCGAAGTCAGCAAGCTGATGGCGGATGCCGGCCTGATCGTGCTCGTTAGCTTCATTTCACCGTTCCGGGCCGAGCGCCGCATGGCGCGTGCGCTGTTCCAGACGGGCGAATTCCATGAAGTTCACGTCGATACCCCGCTCGCGGTCGCGGAGACACGCGACGTAAAGGGCCTGTACAAGAAGGCCCGTCGCGGCGAGCTCAAGAACTTCACCGGCATCGATTCGCCATACGAAGCGCCCGAGAACCCGGAGATCTACATCGACACGACCAGGCGCACATCCGAACAGTCGGCCGAGGCGATCGTCGAGTACCTGCAGCAGGCTGGGGTGCTCAGTCCGGCCCACTAAGCGAACCACGTTGCAGGCGGCCGATCCGGTACCATTTCCTGGGCTCGGAAAGCCGGGCACGCGCCAATTGCGAGCGCCTGCTCCGGTTCTCTTTCCGGCGAGCGGCAAGGCAGGCACGCGTTGACGTCACAAGCGGTTGCTCCGGAGTCTTTCCCCGAGCTTGGAAAGGCAGACACGCGCTCGGGGAAAGACTCCGGAGCAACCGCTTGCGAGACTGCGCCTGCGCATCTTCCACGCAGGCGGAAAGGATCGCACGGCGCATGCAACGTCGATTTCGCACCCTCACCCCCAAAGCGGGAGGTCGGCTGCAGGCCGGATGAGGGTCCTGGCGTCTGACCCGGCATGTCCTGTCGCGATCGCAAAGGCTGACACTCGATAGTTGCAGGCGGCCGATCCGGTAGCTTGCCCCGAGCGCGTGTCTGCCTTTCCAAGCTCGGGGCAAGGTACCGGATCGGTCGCCTGCAACCCGCACGTGTCTGCCTTTCCAAGCTTGGGGAAAGGCACGGGATCGGCCGCCTGGGAGACATCACTCGATCGAAAACGGGACGATGCGCCGTTCGTTCGTCCGGACGGTGAGCTTTCGACCGAGCGGCGGGAACGCGCGCTGGTGGCAATCGGGTCGCTCACAGATGCGGCAACTGACGCCAACGGGCACGGCCGCGCCATCGAGGCTGAGCCCTTCCGAGTAGACGACCTTATCGGCATGGGCGACTTCACAGCCGATGCCGATTGCGTATTGCCGGTTGGGGCGCAGGAAGTTGCCCGAACGTTTGACGATGCTGCGTCCCACGCACAGGTAGCGGACACCGTCTGGCATCTCCGCGACCTGCACCAGGATGCGGCCGGGATGACCGAAGGCCTCGTGCACGTTCCACAGCGGGCATGCCCCACCGAAACGCGCGAACTGGAAGCGCGTCGAGCTGTGTCGCTTGGTGATGTTGCCGGCCTGGTCCACGCGCACGAAATAGAACGGCACGCCGCGCGCGCCCGGCCGTTGCAGCGTGCTCAGGCGGTGCGACACCTGCTCGAAGCTCGCGTTGTAGCGGTGCTGCAGTTGCTCGATGTCGTGGCGCAATTCCATTGCCGACGCCGCGAAGCGCCGGTACGGCATCACTAGCGCACCCGCCGCGTAATTGAGCAGACCGATGCGGGCAATGTCGCGTGCAGTCGCCGACTCGAGCTCGGCCGTCGCCAGCACGTCATTGCAGAGGTCCGTAAAGAGCAGATCGGCCAGTTGCGTCGCGAGCTGGAACGCACGAGTCGGCTCGGCCAGGTCGCGGTCGAGCGTCAGCACCTTCGTTGCGGGATCGTAATGACGGATCAGTCCGGCATCCGCCTGGGCCCGAACGACGCGGATACCGAACCGATCCGTCAGCGCCCGCTCAAGCGTGGCCACGGCATTGCCATCGCCGTCGATGCCGATGTCGGCCGCGAGCGCTTCGGCCGCGACGTCCAGTTCATCGACGTAGTTGTCGCGGTAATGGAAGAAGTCCCGAACTTCCTGGTACGGCACCAGCGAGTCCGGCGCGTCCTCGGTCCGCATCCGCACCGTCTCGTCGAAGCGCAGGATCCGCTCATCGAGCGCGCGGTAGGCCCGGTGCAGGGCAAGGTACTGGCGAGCCAGTGTCGGGGTCGTGGCCGCCGCCATCTTAAGTTCCGAAAGTGCAGGGGACGGGAGCCCCAGGCCGAGGTCGGCGCTGGCCTCACGCAGGTCGGCGATCAACCGGGTTTCCTCGTCGCTGTCGAACTCACCTGG
Organism: Pseudomonadota bacterium; assembly: GCA_026398785.1. Classification (GTDB taxonomy): domain Bacteria; phylum Pseudomonadota; class Gammaproteobacteria; order Steroidobacterales; family Steroidobacteraceae; genus RPQJ01. The sequence goes on from JAPLSF010000033.1 coordinate 32,675, forward strand.
ACCGACGGCGAAGATCCGCGAGAGCGCGATCAGGACCCGGGCAGTCACCGGCCGCTGGTTCGTCTCGATCTGTGACAGGTAGCTGGTCGAAAGCCCCAGCAGCTTGGCGCACGCATCGAGGGTGAGGCTCTGGCGTTCGCGCAGGGCCCGGACCTTCGGGCCGACAAACAGTTTGTCACGCATTTGCAGTTTTGCAATTTCGCAGAATTTCGCAAGTTTATACGCCCTTTTTTGCAGGCCTCGCAATGGCGAGTTGGAGCAAACTAGCGGTCCATTCGCCTGTACACCCGTCGGAGCACCCGCATCCCATGCCAACGGCCAAGAGTCCCGCATCCGCCGGCGCGAGGTTTCGCGCCGCGCTGGCCGCAGAAAAGCCCCTGCAGGTCGTCGGCGCCGTCAATGCCTACTCCGCCCTGCTCGCCGAGCGAGCCGGGTTCAAGGCGATCTATCTCTCGGGCGCTGGCGTGGCCAACGCCTCGTTCGGGTTGCCGGACCTCGGCATCACCAGCCTGAACGACGTCTGCGAAGACGTCCGCCGCATCACCTCTGCCACCGACGTGCCGTTGCTCGTCGATGCGGACACGGGTTGGGGCGCGGCATTCAACATCTCGCGCACGATCGCGGACCTGATCAAGTCGGGCGCCGGCGCCTGCCACCTCGAAGACCAGGTGCAGGCGAAGCGCTGCGGCCACCG